>CANPYB010000008.1 GCA_947587605.1 Candidatus Gastranaerophilales bacterium | reverse complement strand
GTTTCGGAATTTATATCCACACATACCAAGAAAAATGAAGCGTTTGTCAAAGTGGTATTTGCTCCCGAAAACAACGAAGAAGAACAAATCAGCGTTGCAAGGAGATTAAAAAAATCCACCCAAGGATATGTCAGCACTTATTATCTGAATGATAAAGCAGCTACGCTTACCGATATACATTCAAAGTTAGAAAAATACCGTGTTACGCCAAACAGTTACAATGTAATGATGCAAAATGACGTAATGAGTATAACAAATTGTTCTGCAAAGGACAGGCGCGGGATTATTGATGAAATAGCAGGGGTTGCGGATTTTAACAGAAGAATTGAAAAGGCTCAAGATGAACTTTTAACAGTTGAAAAACGTGTTGATGACGCTAATTTAATTTTAACCCAGATTGATGAAACAATTATGCGCCTCGCGAGCGAAAAAGAAACCGCTTTAAAATATCAAAAATTAAAGACTGAAAAAGTACAGCTTGAAAGTCAGATAACAAGCGTAAAATATTTTGATTTAAAAAGGAATTTAGAGCTTGCTCATCAAAATATTTTAGACGCAAATAAAAAGAAAAAAGAAGAAGAAGAAAACTTAAAAAAACTGGAAGAATCTTTAATTGAAATAAAAAAACGCCATAGCGAGATATCTGAGCTTGTTAAAAATAACGGTGAAGCCGAACAAATTGAAACAAAAAAACAATTAGAGGAATTAAAAGGTCAAATTTCGCGTAAAGAAATGGCAATAAGCTCCGTTGAAAAAACCATACACGATAATTTAAAAACAATAGAAAATTCTAAAAACGGGATTGAAAATAATAAAGAAAAAATTGAAAAAATCAATTTAAAAATTGAAGAAAAAAAAGCTGAAATAAAAGCGGTTGAAGAAAATATAAAAGTGCAGGAAGCAGAGCTTGCAAAAATTCTTGAAGAGGTTTCGGGGTTAAATAAAAATGCGGATAAACAGATAGAAGAAAGAAATAATTTAAAAAAAGAACTCGAAAAATTAAAAGAAGAAGAATGGAATACAAGAAACGAAAGTCTGCCTTTGGAAACCGAGCTTGCGGGATATAAAAAAGATATAGAAAATGCAAAAAAATCCTTAGCAGAATTAACCGCGTTTAAAACAAATTACAAAGATAATAAAGATAAACTTGCGCTTCAAGTAGAAGAATTGACCAAAGAAATGGAATCGTGCAAAATAGCGCAGGAAAATGTAGTATACAATTTGGATAAAAATAAAAATGAATTATCCGATTTAATGCACGATGTGCAAATGGCGCAAAGAAAATTAATAACACTGGAGGCTCAAAAGACAGCGAATGAAGAAGTAACGCTGGGCAGGGGCATAGACAGCATAATAAAAGCTAAGATAAAAGGAGTACATGCCCCGTTATTGCAATTAGGCAGTGTAAATAAAGAACATTCAACAGCTCTTGAAGTCGCAATGGGCTCAAGAATGAAGAATATTGTTGTTGATGATGAAGAAACAGCAAGGCAGTGTATAGATTATTTAAAATCCTCAAGAGCAGGCACGGCTACATTTTTGCCGTTAAACAGAATGAAAAAAGCTCCGAACAGTTTAAAAATGCCGAAAGAAAAAGGTGTTGTCGATTACGCAATAAATCTTGTTGATTTTGATGATAAGTATTTGGATGCGTTTTATTATGCACTGGGAGAAACTCTTATAGTTGAAGATTATGACTGCGCAAAAAGATTAATAGGAAAATACCGCTTAGTAACATTAGACGGAAGTTTATTTGAAAAATCGGGTGCTATAACAGGCGGAGACAGGCAGTCAAGCGGATTAAAATTCAGCCAAAATCAAGATGAGGAGCTTGATAAGTACAAAGAGCGCTTTGCTCAATTACAAAAGCAGTATTCCGCACTTGAAAAAACAAGGGAAGAACTTGAAGTACAGCGCGAAAAAATAAGAGCTAATTACTCAAATACTATGACAGCTTTAAACAGCGCTAAAATAGAACTGAATAATCTTAATAATAACTCTCAAAATAATGAGCAAAAAATAGAAGAATACAATAAAACAATTAAAGAGAGCGAGCCAAAAGTTCAAAATATTGAGAAAAAACTTGAAAAATATGAAGAAAAACTTGTTGCTTTAAATGAAAAAATGGTATTTCTTCAGGACAAAATTGCGGAAATTGAAAGCAAAATGTCAGAGGGTGAACTTAAAAAACTTAAAGAAATGACCTCTGCCATTGAAAATCAAATAAAGGAATATCAAAATAAAATATTAAGGTTTAATAATGAAATCAATGAAATGAAAAGGGATATTGATTTCAATGAGTTGTTTATAAAAACAAAAGAAGAACAAATCCAAAAACTGTTAAAAGATAATGAAACAGCACAGGCGGATAAAATTAAATTTGCCGATGAAATAAAAGAAATAGAATCAAAGGCGCAGGTGCTTGAAGAAAAGATAAAGACGCTCGGAGAAAAACTTTTAGAACTGCAAAAACAGCGTGATTTAATTCAGGAAGAACTTTTAAATGCGGAAACTCAAAAAAATAAGATAAATAATGAAATAGAAAAATTAAATGAGCAGGTAGAAGCATATAAAGCAAGAAGACGAGAACTTGAACCGCAGTTAGAAGAAATAATAAATGAATTAAAGGCAAATGAAATAAATATAAATGCATTAACTCCTACCGAAATATCAACAGAGGAAATAACGGGTAAAATTCAGCGGCTGCAAAAACGTATGGAGGAAATGGAGCCCGTTAATATGCTTGCAATACAAGCCTATGACGAAGTAAAAGCAAAGCAGGATGAGAAAAAAGAACAAATTGCGACATTAACTAATGAGCGAAAAGAAATTTTAGCAAAAATGACAGGTTATGAGCAGGTAAAAAAGGAAACATTTTTAAAAACATTTAATAACATAAATGATAATTTTAAAGAAATATTTGCCAGATTATCCGAAGGCGAGGGCATGCTTGTATTGGAAAATCCCGAAAACCCGTTTGAGGGCGGTTTAACCATAGAAGCTCAGCACAGAGATAAGAAAAAACAAAAGTTAGGTGCAATGTCGGGCGGTGAAAAATCATTAACTGCGCTGGCTTTGGTATTTGCAATCCAGAAATATCTTCCTGCACCGTTTTATGCACTGGATGAGGTAGACGCAAGCCTTGATGAGATTAATGTCGGCAGGGTTGCGGATATGATACAGGAGCAGGCAAAAAATACGCAATTTATAGTAGTCAGCCACAAAAAATCTATGGTAGAATCAGCTAATAGGACAATAGGTGTAACTCAAAAAGAACATGGAAAAACCCATGTAACGGGCGTTAAATTTAGGGACTGAGTAAATGTTAAATCCAAAGGATACAAATAATTTTTACATAGACAGTTCAACCGAATCTTATAAAAAGGATTTGGGATTTAATGCTGAAGCAATAATAGAAAGTCCGCAGGAAGAAACAGACGGGATAGAAATTCTTGTACAAATGGCAAAACAGGGTAAAATTGACCCTTGGAACATAGATATTGCGGATATAGCAAATAAATATATGCTTCATTTGGCGCAAACACACTCAAATAATTTAAGAACGAGCTCAAGGGCATTATTTTTCTTAGCCGTATTGCTAAAATTAAAATCCAACGTACTGGTAGGACTTGATCCTATGGAATTTGAAGTGCATTCAAATGATGAACAAATTTTCGATGATGATGATATTGCGCCGGATGATATGTATTATCAAGATTATCCTAATAATGTAATACCCATAAATGATATAATACAGCGCAGAACCAGTGTAAAACTTAACAGAAACAGAATAGTAACATTAAAAGATTTAATACGTCAGTTAGAATTTTATGAAGAACTTGATAAAAAGCAGGCATTAAAAAATTCTTTAGAACGTGCAAAAAGGCGTGTTCACAGTTATAAAAATATGTCAGCGGATGACATAATAAATCTGGCGCAGGAAGAATACATTGAAAGCGGAGTAAAAATTCTGCATGAAAATCTCATAAAAATTTTTGAAAAAGAAGAAAAAGTGGAATTGAATACTCTGACTCTTTTAGGGCTGGATAAAATAACGGCTTATATATCATTGTTATTCTTAACGGCAGAAAGTGACTTTGATTTAGAGCAGAAAGAGTTTTATTCCGATTTATATGTAATAAAAAAATCGCCATCACAGGACGAAAAAGAAGAAACGGCATAGGCGGTAAAATGGAATTAAAATCAAGAATTGAAGCTGTATTATTTGTAACGGGAAAGTCCGTTGATTTAAAGGAAATAGCAAAAATCCTTGAAGTTGATGAACAAGAAGTGGAAGATGCAATGCTTTCATTAATTATGGATTATTCATCGCGTGACGGTGCTCTTGAAATAGATGATGAAAACGGATATATACTTCAAGTAAAAGATGAATATATGGATATAGTTGAAAAATTATGTCCCGTGGATATATCAACAGCGGTATTAAAGACATTAACCGTAATAGCTTTAAAAGAACCTATAAGGCAGTCATTGTTAAAAGATTTAAGAGGTGCTTCGGCTTATGAACATGTGCAGGAGCTTATTGATAAAGGTTTAATCAGTAAAAAGAAAGATAAAAACGGGCGGTCATATAACTTAAAGACCACAGCGAAATTTGCGGAGTATTTTAAAATAAAAAGCAACTCTGAAATATTATCAAAATTAGAACCCGAAAAATTGTCGGAAATACTGGAATTAAACAAATAATAAAAGGAGAAATAAATGGAAGAACAAAACATTCCTCAAGAGCCTCAAGAAAATAATAATACATTAAGCAAAAAAGAACTGAGGGAAAAAGCAAAAGCTGAAGCGGAAGAAAAAGCTAAAAAGAAAGAAAAAGATAAACGAAATATACTAATAACAATACTTGTATTTGCAATATTATTATTTCTTATTGTAGGATTCAGAGCATATTTATCTAATTTACTGCCCGAACAGCAAATGCAAAAGGCTAAGAAATATTATAGTGAAGGTCAGTATGAAAAGGCTTTAAAGTTATTTGATTCTGTAGCAAACGCACTCCCGCATGATTATGAACCAATATACTATAAGGCGCTTACACTTTCAAAACTTCCTGCCACAACTGAAAATCAAAAAGAATTATATGAAATAGCATGGCTGGATGATTGTGATGAGGCAAATGAAGTTGCAGAAAAAGCACTCAGTCTTCTTCGCTGGAAATTAAATAAAGAAATAGGTTCAAACTATACAGATAATATTTTATATGAAGATAAACTTATAAGGTGGAATAAATCAGAGCCGATTACTTATTCAATAAAATCGCAAGGGCAAGTTCCTAATAATTATTACAATGATGTCAGACAAGCATTTAATAATTGGAGTCAAGCGCTTAATAAAAATATTGAATTCAAAGAAGAAAATTCAGAAAATGCAAAAATACAAATTGTATTTACTGATAATATCAGTGATAACGTAATAAATAATCAAAACTCCGGTGATGTTAAACCTGTTATAAATGATTCAAAATTAATGAGAATGGATGTTAAATTAAAAAGAGTCGATACGGCAGGAAATCCATATAAAGATGAACAGTTAATAAGTTTAGCACAGCACGAAATCGGACATGCGTTAGGTTTGTTCGGACATAGTGCAAATTATAATGACACAATGTATTTTGAACGAGATACAATAAATCCGCAAACGGAATATCAAGGTATATCAACTCGTGATGTAAATACATTAAAAGCCTTATATAATATGATACCTGACGTAGTGGATGTTCCTTTAAGCCCTGCTGAAATGAAAAATATGTATTTCCATAATATACTAACATACTATCCCGGTGAAAATTTTGAGTTAGATATTCAAAAGACTTTATCACAAATTAAAAATTCGCAGGAAAGTGTAGTTTTATGGGTTAATCTGGCAATAGAATACGGTTATCGCGGGCAGTACGAACGTTCTAATTATATATTAACTAAATTATTCCCGTTAATTACAAATGATTTTGGAAATCAGTTCGTAGTTTTATATAATATGGCTGTAAACTATTATAAAATGAGAAATTACACGACTGCTCAGAAATACTTAAATGCGGCAACAAATATAGATGATGATAAAGATACACAAACATTAGAAGCATTTTTGGATTACAAATTCGGCAGAACCGAATTAGCAAAAAATAAGTTAATATTATTAAATAAAGCATACCCGCAGGATATAGAAATAGCTTTAAAATTGGCTAATGTTTATTACAGACTTAATGATATTGAAAAAGAAAATGAAGTAATTGATAATATCATTTTAAATAATGCTTCTGCTATGTCAGACCGAAGAATTGCGAAATACAGGCCGTTTGGTACTAAATTAAATATAAATAAACAGGAAACAAGAAGTATTAAAGACTTAGAAAACGGCAAATAAATCATATTCGGAAGCTCCCGTAACTTTAACGGTGATAATATCACCCGGAATTGCGGGAGTTTTTGTATCTATATAAACAAGACCGTCGACTTCGGGTGCGTCTTTATATGAACGGGCGGTTATTTTGCCGTCTTGGTCAACGGTTTCAACAATACATTCAATATTTTTGCCGATTAGTTTTTCATTGATTGAAGCTGATACTTCCTGCTGGAGCTTCATAAGTATATTTTTTCTTTGTTTTTTTATTTTTGCATTTATTTGCGGTTTAAGCGAGCAGGCTTTAGTATTTTTTTCTTTAGAAAACTCAAAAATTCCTACTCTATCAAGTTTCATTGTTTTAATAAAATCATAAAGCTCATTAAAATCAGCCTCGGTTTCTGTCGGGTAGCCTGTTATAAATGTAGTTCTTATTGCGCAGTTTGGAATAATTTTGCGAATTTTTTTAATAAGAGCTTTATTATCCATAACGGGTCTGTTCATAGCGGAAAGCATATTTTTACTGACGTGCTGCAGAGGTACATCAATATATTTAACTACTTTATCAAGTTTATTAATTGTAAATAAAAGCTCATCAGTTAGTAATGACGGATAAGTATACATAATTCTAATCCAATTAAGGTTTTCAATTTTATTAAGCTCGGTTAACAGTTCAATTAAAGCGGGTTTCCCGTAGATATCTTTCCCGTAACTTGTTGTATCCTGTGCTATTAAAACGATTTCAGAAGTACCTTTATCGGCAAGTTCTTGGGCTTCCGCTGTAATATTTTCGATTTTTCTTGACCTGTATGGGCCGCGAAGTTGAGGTATAATGCAATAACCGCAATTAAAATCGCATCCGTCGGCAATTTTAATATATGAACTTGCGCCCATGGTAATTTGCTGGCGTTTAGTATCTTCGGGATATTTATATACGGGTTTATCACACACTTCGTAATCTGTCTTGTTGTTTTTGGTAATATTTTTAACCGTATCAACGATTTTATCAATGTCGGAAGTCCCTAAAAAAGCGCAGGCTTCGGGGATAAGCTCGGCTAATTCTTTTTTGTATTTTTGAGGCAGACACCCTGTTATTATTATCTTTTTACCCGCATTTATCATATTAAATATGGAAGCAACTGATTCTTTTTCCGCGTCATGAATAAAAGAGCAGGTATTTACAATAACGATATCCGCTTTTGTTTCATCAAGAGTAATTTTATAACCTGCCTGTGATAGTTTACCCAGCATTAATTCGGAGTCTACAAGGTTTTTAGCGCAGCCGTGGTTTATAAGTGCAATTTCTTTCATTTAATTTTTCCCGTATATTTGTATATTATTTGTGTTTTGAATAAGTTTATAATTCTTTTTAATCATCTCATAAAAATTTTGAGCATAGTCAATTCCGAAGAAACTTTGTCCGTATTCAATGTTATTTATGGGCAGGATTATGAAATAATCGGGCATGGCAGTTTTAAAATCGGAAATAATTTTATTTTCACCGAAAACGTCATTATAAAACAGCGGGCTTAAATTGTAATACATATCAGAGCCAACTCTGTCCGTAATAAAATTAATAAAATATCCCTCTGGCAAAATAACGATTTTATCATTTAAAGATGTGTTATTTATAATGAAATTATAAGCGGTATTAATAATTTCGCCCTCTTTTTTAAAAGTGAAGATATCGGCTTTTTCGCATTTTATATTATATGTTTTGTATTTCAGCGATTTAAAATCCTCTGACGCAAAAAATAAGGCAAAAATGATAAGGAAAACGGGAATAATTTTTTGCAAATGTGATGTAAGAACAATTAAGCAGAGCAGGCATAAGGGAAAAATGAAAGCTCCCATGTGGTTGATATTTAAGAAAAATAATGATTTGGCGCATGCGCTTATAGTTGTTAGAGTTAAAATAAAAACAGGTTTATTTTGATACAATTTTTTAATATTTATTAAAAATAAAATGATAATAAGAGCGGGAAAAAAGCCGAAAACGGAATAAAATCCGCCGTGTATTGCAAGGCTGAATATTGATTTTAAATTAAAAAACACTCCGAATTTAGTAAAAAATATCTTTAATGACGGAGCATGCACAAGTTTATCAATTAAAAATGCGCTGTATTTAATATCTTCCAAGTTTAATCCCTGAAAAATTAAAACCGCAAAGCATAAAATCGGGAATAATATAAAACATAAAACGGCTTTAAAAAAGTTTTTTATTCCTAAAGGTTTTATGAAAGAAAAAACATAAATCATAATTAAAGGATAAAGGCAGAATTCATACTTATTAGCAAGGCTCAACCCTGCAAATAATGATGAAACATAGGCATAATTGCGGTTATTTGTTTTAATATACTTAATTAAAAACAATAAAGAAATTAAAAAAGCGCAAAGCGCATAAGAAATTGCAAATGTATAAGGTAAATTAGAGTTATATAAAAAAGTATTGTAAACGAGAGAAAACATAACAATCATGCCGGAAATAAAAGAAACTGATTTTTTAAGGAACTCTCTAGCCAGGACAAATAAAGTTAAAACAATCAATAAAGAATTAAAAATACCCATAAAATAAAGTGTATTAAACTTTTCACCGAAAATAAGAAATAAAAGCGCATTAAATTGGTAAGAAGCGGGGCCGTAGATATTGAAAATATCTTTATACAATATGCCTCCTTTAAGGATTTGAGAGGGTATATAAAACTCTCTGCCCGTATCTATAAGTAACAGACCTTGATGAAGAAAGAAAAAAGGCAGCACTGCAAAGAATATTACGATTAAAAAAATTATAATACCTTTATCGCTTTTAAAAAAATTAATCATAAAATTAAATCCTAATCAAAAGTTAAAGATAACTGCGGAACGTCGCTTGAATTTTGTTTTGATTTTTTGCGGGATAAATCCTTAGAAAAATCTTTCTGCATTCTGTTCATAATACTTTGAGCCTTGGAAATAACGCTATCCGGCAGACCTGCCATTTTAGCAACCTGAATGCCGTAGCTTTTGCTTGCACTTCCCTCGATAACTTTGCGCAGGAAGTGGATTTCGCCGTTTTCTTCTTCGATAGTAATTCTGTAATTTTTAATCTGCTCAAAAGATTTAGGCATAACGTTAAGCTCATGATAATGAGTAGCAAAAATAGTTCTGGCTTTAATTTTGGTAGCAATATACTCTGCAACCGACCATGCAATGGCAACTCCGTCATAAGTAGAAGTGCCTCTGCCTATTTCATCTAAGAGAATTAAACTTTTTTCCGTTGCACTGTTAAGAATAAATGCGGTTTCGTTCATTTCAACCATAAATGTAGACTGACCTAAAGAAAGGTCATCCACCGCGCCGACTCTGGTAAATATTTTATCGACAATCCCGATTCGTGCATAAGAAGCGGGAACAAACGAACCTATTTGTGCAAGCAGAACTATAAGCGCATTTTGGCGCATATAAGTAGATTTTCCTGCCATGTTAGGGCCTGTAAGTATCATAAATTGAGTATCTTCAAAATTATGAATATCCGCAATGAGCTTTAAATCGTTAGGAACATACTGCCCCATGGGTAATATTTTTTCAACAACGGGGTGTCTGCCGTCTTTAATGTATAATTCATCAGTTTCGCACATTTCGGGACGTATATAGCTTGATTCAACCGCAATCTGCGCAAAAGATAAAATAACGTCACAGCGCGCAATAAAGTGTGAGGCGGATTTTATATCATCAACAAATGCTTTTGAATATTCAACCAAATCGTTATAAATTTTTTGTTCCAATTCAATGCTTTTAAGTTTAGCGGAAAAAACATCATTTTCATGTTTTCGTAATTCATCCGTAGTAAACCTTTCGGCGTTAGTAAGCGTTTGTTTTCTGATGTAGTTCATAGGAACTTGGCTGATGTTGGACTTTGTAATTTCGATAAAAAAACCGAAATTATTGTTAAAACCGACTTTAAGACTTTTAATACCCGTTAATTCTTTTTGTTTATTTTCAAAATCATTAATCCAATCTTTCCCGCCGGACAAAAGACTTCTAAAGTAATCAAGTTCGGAGTTAACATTATTGTTAATAACCCCGCCGTCTTTAAACAAAATCGGAGTTTCGGGGTCGATTGTGCGTTTTATCACGGAAGCAAACTGCACTAAATCTTCAATATTAACATCAAATTTAGAAATGAAAGGACTTTTCAAATTGGAAATAACGGAATTAAAATTGGGAAGAAGCTCAATAGTATCGGCGAGCGCGAGAAAATCGCGCGGATTAACCGAGGAGTTGCTTAATTTAACGGCAAGTCGTTCGATATCGGAAATTTTACCGAGTAAATTAGTTAAGTTAACAGCCGTTTGCGGGTTGTTGATAAGCTCCTCTACGCTGTCGTGGCGGTTTTTAATTTCGTTTAATTTTTTAAGAGGCTGAGCAATCCAAGATTTAAGCAATCTTGAACCCATAGGGGTTTTAACTTTATCAATTGCCCAAAGCAGGCTTCCGTATTTGGTTTTATCTCTGGAGGTTTCCGTTAATTCAAGGTTGCGTCTTGTAGAAGCATCTATTGACATATATTCCGAGAGTGAATACGGGGTAATAACGTCAAATTTAGGCAATACACCCCGTTGAGTTTCTATTATATAGTCAATAACCGCGCCTGCCGAGCGAAATGCCGTTTGAAATTCGTTAAACCCGAAAGGTTCAAGTGATATTACATTAAATAATTTTTTAATTTTTTCTTTTGCGTTTTCCAAGTCAAAAGAAGAACAGGAAATTTTAGTGCAGGAGTAAAAATTAACTATTTCCTGCGGTAAATCAATTTTTTCCTCGGGAACAATCTGAAACGGAGTAATTTTAAGTTTTTTAACGGGTGCAAGGATTTCAGACGGTTTAATTCTTGCAAGCTCCGCAAGAATATCGGCAAAAGCGCCTTGTGTAATTTTAAATTCACCTGTTGAAATGTCGGTATAAGCGAGGCCGAATGTGTTATTTTCCTGAATAACAGCGGCAAGATAGTTATTCCCCGTAGGTTCAAGCAGGTTAGTTTCGGTAATAGTTCCTGCGGTAATTGTTTTAACTATATCTCTTTTAACGAGTTTAACAGCATCTTTAGGGTTTTCAACCTGTTCACAAATAGCAACTTTAAAGTTTTTTTCAAGCAATTTAGGCAGATAAGTGTTAACCGATTTAAAAGGAATACCCGCCATAGGCACTTTTCCCAGGTCACCGCCGTCTTTAGCGGTCAAAGTAAGCCCGAGTTCTTTTTGAAAGATAATAGCGTCCTCAAAGAACCCTTCATAGAAGTCGCCCAAACGATAAAGCAGAACAACCCCCTTATATTTGCGTTTAATTTCAAGAAATTGTTTAAACATCGGGGTTGCAAGTTCAATATTTACTTTTGAGCTGTCGGTATTCTTGATTTCTTCATTTATCATAGCTATACTTAATGTATTACAAATTTAAGGGAATTTCAATTAAATATAAAGGAGTTTTAATGAAAGGTTGTTTAAGTTTTATAATAAAAACGGTAATTGCGGTGCTGGTATTTTTCGGACTGCTTCACTTAGGGGTTATAGATTATGTAAAGGATAAAATAAATGAGAATAAAAATCCCTCGCAGGACAAAATGATAGAAAAGACAAAAGATATTCTGGACTTTTCCGCTATCGGCGAGGAATATTCAATTGATAAAAATATGAAGCTGTTAAAAAACAGGATGATAATAGCAGAGCATAATGCCAGCGGTCAAAAGATGATAATGATAGTACCGAAAGATGAAGCTATACTTACAAAGGAAGACATAAAAAGTGATAAACTTCAAGAAAAAATAAATGAAGCAATAAATAAATATAAGTATAAAGTAGTCAGAATAGATAAAGCTGAAGTAGTAAAACGCGGAGAATTTAAAGGTATAGAACAACAAATTCCTTATACCAGAATAAATGCGGTAATATCAAGTCTGCCCGTAAAGGATATGGATGGGATTTTAGGGGTTGCGGAGTTAAAAGACGGCAAAAATTTAATTGTAATATCAATAAACGAAAAAGGGAAATACTCACAGATAATAACGGAAGCGTTTTACGGACAGGTAAAATAATTGGAAAAAGCATATAAAAAGTTAATGCAAAAGTGCATAAAGCTGGCTCAAAAAAGCGCAGGGCGGGTTTCGCCTAACCCGTTAGTCGGAGCGGTAATATTTGATGATGATTTAAGAATAATCTCGCAAGGGCGTCATGAGTATTACGGAGGTAATCATGCCGAAAGAAACGCTATATTAACCGCAACAGAAGATTTAAAAGGAAAATCAATAATAGTAAATTTAGAGCCATGCTCGCATTACGGTAAAACACCGCCCTGCGCGGATTTAATAATAGAGCGCGGAATAAAACGGGTAATATCGGGCATGGTTGACCCTAATCCGAAAGTATCAGGCAGAGGGCATGAGCTTCTAAGACAAGCAGGAATTGAAGTAATAGAGGGAGTTCTTGAAGAAGAATGCCTTGAACTTAATAAATTTTTTGTAAAGAACCAAACAAAAAATCTGCCTTATATAGCGGTTAAAACTGCAGTAACGCTTGACGGCAGAATTGCTACAAAAACTCATCAATCAAAATGGATAACGGATGAAGCCTCAAGAGCGCAGGTGCAGAAGTTAAGAAATGCTTATGACGCAATATTAACAGGGAGCGGGACAATAAAATATGATAATCCTTCATTAACATGCAGAATGAAAGGCGGAAGAAATCCCGTGCGAGTGGTATTGGATACTAATTTAAGCACTGATGAAAACTCAAAAGTATATGCCGATGACGGAGCAAAAGTAATAATAATAACGGGTGAAAACGTATCAAAATCGAGAATAAAACAATACGCTTCTCATATAAAAATAGAAAAGTGCAGAATAAGAGATGGGATAATTGATATTGAAGAAGCTGTTAAAATTTTGTACGAAACGGGCATAAGAAGTATAATGACGGAATGCGGCGGATTATTGAACAAATCAATAATTGAAGCAAAATTAGCAGATGAACTTATACAATTTGTTGCTCCGAAAATACTCGGCGACGAAAGTGCAAAAGGGTTTGCCGAGGGGTTTCACAGAAGTGAAATAAAGGAATGTAACAAATTAAAAATAGTATCGACGAAAGTGTTAAAAAACGATATAATAATAAAAAGCAGGTTTGATTACACGGGAAATAAATAATGATACAAAAAATATCGGTAACGGAGAACAAATTAAGTTTCAGGCATGAAGCAAAAGCCGAAAAACCTGTTGCGCCTGTCAAAACAAAAGCAAGACTGTATACGGACAGTTTTATAAATAATGCCGTAAAATCAACACCTTTATTGCTTTCATTATCAGCGGTTTGGTCAATAATAGATTACGGAACGAAGAAAGAATCTTTAATAAAAGCATTTTCAAATAATTTAAAATGGTTCTTTGCGCCCGTATTAATAGTATCTTCCGCTATAATGGCATTAACGGAAAATATTAAGCCGAAAGATAAAGAGCAAAAATAATTTTTTTATTATACAATGATTACTATGACAAGTGATTTAGAAGAAAAAGTATATAATTTACAAAAAAATGTATTGGAACTGCATAATTTATTTGATTTGAATATGGCAGCGAACCAATCGCGAAGTATGGAAGATTTGCTGTCAAAGGTTGCAGTGCTTGTAAAATCGTCAATAGATGTAAAGAAGTTAAGATTTTTCTTAAATAATAACGGAATATTTCAAACAAAAAATATAGCAAGTAATTCTGATATAGAGTTTGAGTTTAACGGTGAGAATGCGCCGTTTTTGCAAAATCCGACGGATGAATTGATAAAAGTAGTAAATCATGACGGCAGTTTAATATATAAAGCGTTTTGGAGCACTTATAAACTTGACGAATTGGAAACAAAATACATAAAAGTATTTTATACGGAGGGCAATGCTTTTTGTGTATGTTCATTAAGTGCAAAAGAAGATAATACCGAATACAGCGAGGAAGATTTAAAATACTTAAATCAAGTTTTCAGCTGTATAGAGCCGATATTGGATAAGTTTATAAAAACGAGAGAACAAGAGGCGAAAATACAGGATTTGAATAAAACCCTGCATAATTTGTCAATATTATACAACATATCGCAGGCGGTAAACTTTATTGATGATTTAAAACGATTAATCGGCGTCATACTTGATAAAGCAATAGAAACCGTTAATGCGGAAAAAGGTTCGTTAATGCTATATGACCCGTCGGACAACACATTGCAGGTAAAAGTAGTTTACGGGTTAAAAGATAAAAAACACGAAGATGATATAAACAACGGGCTTGTAGAATGTCAAAAAATGAAGCCCGACAGCGGAATTGCGGGTAAAGTATTCACCGAGAAGAAATCAATAATAACAAATTTAGGCGGAAACGACCCCAGATTTAACCAATTTTCAAGTGATAATAATGTATCATCATTAATATGTGTGCCGTTAATAGCAAAAGGCGAATGTATCGGAATAATAAATATAACGAATAAAAAGAACGGAAAGCTGTTTAATAAAAAAGATTTGGAATTTGTGGAAGCACTTGCAAATCAAGCGGCTATAGCGGTTGATAATGCTCAGTTATACGAGCTTGCAACAAAAGACGGATTAACGAAGTTATACATCCACAGACATTTCTATTTCTTGTTGGAGTCGGAAATAAAGAGAGTCCAAAGATATCACCACGTATTATCATTAATAATGATGGATATAGATAACTTCAAGCAGGTAAATGATACATACGGACACTTGGTAGGCGACATGGTATTAAAAGAAATCGCCTCAACAATTCAAAAGATGATAAGGCATGTAGATATACCCGCAAGGTACGGCGGTGAAGAATTTACAATAATACTGCCTGAAACTGCGGCAGCAAATGCGTTGACGATAGCGGAAAGACTAAGAAAGAAAATCAGCGAAATTGAAGTAAAAGTTGATGAAGAAACTATTATCAGACCGACGGTAAGTATGGGAGTAGCCGAATACCCCAATGCTGCAGAGGATATAAAAGATTTAATAGATTTTGCCGATAAAGCATTATATGTATCAAAAGAAAACGGAAAAAACTGCATACATTTATATTTTGATGAAAAATTTACACGATATAACCCAAGTTAAAATGTAAAAAGTTAGAAACATTTTTGGCATGCCGATAATCTAAAAAGCATGATTGCAATATAATGAAAATAGCAGAAAAAATAAAAAAGGGAAAAAGTGTTGAAGACGGCGATATATCCGGGCAGTTTTGATCCGATAACAAAGGGGCATTTAGATGTCTTAAAGCGGGCTGCGGATATATTTGATAAAGTCATTATAGTGGTATCGGTAAACGTAAACAAGAAAAGTTTTCTGCCGTTAGAAGACAGAGTAAAGCTGATAAAAGAAAGCTGTAAGGGCATAGCGAATGTAGAAGTAGACAGCTATGACGGGCTTACGATAGAATATGCAAAAAAGCGCAATGCCAATGTATTAATCAGAGGTTTAAGAGCTGTATCGGATTTTGAATATGAAATGCAGTTATCGCAGGCAAACAGTGCATTAAGCAGTGATATACACACGGTTTTTTTAATAACAAAGCCGAAGTATAATTTTATATCATCGGGAACGGTAAGGGAAATAGCGCAAATGAAAGGCGACATATCAAAATTTGTTCCCGAGCCGGTAGCAAAATATTTAGAAGAAAAATATATGAAAGGTTAAGACCATGACAGAGTTAAGAGTTAGTAATTTAATAGATGAAGCTGATGAAATGCTTGATAACAAGTTTCATGTAGGCAGTTATTGTTTATTTATGAACACGGATGACATACAAGACATCCTGAGCAAGATAAGAGCAATATTGCCGGAGGAAATAAAAACAGCGGAAATGATACTAAAGCGCCGAGATGATATATATATGGAGGCACAAAGCAGGGCAGACAGAATAATAAGCGAAGCTCAAAACACGGCAGCGAACATATTAAGCGAATCGGAATTAATCAGAGCGGTAAGAGAAAAAGCAGCAAAGATACAAGAACAGGTAAAAGAGAACTGCGAAGAAATGAAAAATAAAGCTACGGAGGAAGCAGAGCTTGTAAGAAGAACTGCATATCAAGAGGCATTGCAGACACGCGAGGGTGCGCAAGCCTATGCCGATGATGTACTAAGCAATGTTGAACAATATATAGACCAGATACACGGCAAAGTCAGAACTGCGCAGGAATACTTGGCAAGAGAAAAAGAGCGTACAAAGAATGCTCCAAAAAATGACTATAGAAATGAAACTGCAATAGCTCAATAAAAAAAGGCATAAAGCCTATATTATGTTGAGAAAAAACAGGAATGGGACAGAGGTTAATGGCAGGGAAATTAGTCAATCAAAAAGATACGCAGATGTTAAAACTGCTTCCGCAGAGCGTAGAAGCGGAAGAAGCTGTTTTAGGCGCAATATTGGTTAATCCGGAATCAATAGGAAAAGTAGTTGAATATTTAAGACCCGAAAGTTTTTATAAACCTGCGCATAAACTTATATATTCTGCGGCATTAGACTTATACAGAAACTCTGAGCCGATAGATATAGTAACGGTATCCGAACATTTAAGAAATAAAGATGAACTGGAAAATGCAGGTGGCAGGGCATATATAAATGATTTGGCATTAAATGTGGTTACGACGGGGAATGTTGATTATTATGCCAAAATCATACAGGAAAAAGAGATAAAACGAGCATTAATAACAGCAGGTTCCGAGATTGTATCAATGTCTTATGAAAACGATGATACGGATATGGTGCTGGATGATGCGCAGAAATTAATTTTTAATATAGCGGCGAAGAAAAGCACAACGGATTTAATCCCGATAGAAGATATAATCGTAACAAGCTATGCTCAAATAGAAGAAAGATTTAACAATAAAGCGGATTTAGTCGGAGTAGATACAGGTTTTTACGATTTAAACGCAATAACCTCGGGATTTCAAAAATCTGATTTAATAATACTTGCGGCAAGGCCCTCAATGGGGAAGACCGCATTTGCGCTTAATTTAGCGCAAAATGTAGCAAAAATAAGCAAAAAAGCAGTAGCAATATTTTCACTTGAAATGTCAAAAGTGCAAATAGGGCGAAGAATATTGTGTTCGGAAGCCGAAGTGGAAACGCAGAGAGTAACGCAAGGCAATCTCCAGCCAAAAGACTGGCAAAAGTTAATAGAAGCGATGACAAAGCTGTCTGAAACTAAGATATATATTGATGATGAGTCCGGAGTAACGGTAACGGACATTAAAGCAAAATGCAGACGGCTGATGATGAAAGAAAAAGACTTAGGGCTTGTTGTAATAGACTACCTGCAATTAATGGAGGGCGGAGGAAATACAAACGACCGCAACCAGCAGATATCTGCGATATCCAGGGCATTAAAAGGTTTGGCAAGGGAGCTTGATGTACCAATTATAGCGTTATCGCAGTTATCAAGGGGAGTAGAGCAAAGGAACGAGAAGCGTCCCATGCTGTCAGATTTAAGAGATTCGGGTGCAATAGAGCAGGACGCGGATATAGTAATGTTCATATATCGTGATGAATATTATAATAAAGACGACGCGAATAATAAAGGCAAAGCGGAGATAATAATAGCGAAGCACAGGAACGGGCCGACGGATACGGTAAATTTACTGTTCCAAGCGAACATAACTAAGTTTAAGAACCCGACCAAGCCGGCAGGCGAGTTGTATTAAATAATTGCATAAATTATTAAGTTTCGTTCTGATGCTTCAAACAGATAACTTCTATACTCGGCACAAGCTGCGGAACTCACCGTCTTACAGGCGGTTCAAACAGTCCTCGCTTTGACGCTGCCTCGTATGAAGTTGCACTGTTTTCCGCAATGAACTTCAACTTAATAATTTATGCAATTAATAGCACAACCGAAATAAAACTTAACAATCTAATCCAGTGTCGCACTTTGCCGCCGACTCATCGTCGCCGTACAAGTGCTCACCTTTTAAAGTTGCCACTCCAAAATTTCGCTCACGTTCCTTATCGCGAAATTTTCTCGGACAATTTATGCTTCAATAAACAGTCTTTTTCCTACAATATTGGGTTTGCCGTTATAATATCCCGCAAAATAACCGCCCTTAACGGGTCTGTTTACTGCATAACTCCTGTTTGCTTCATTGGATTTTATAAACGGATTTTCAAAAGGATTGTAATTTGCACTTTTGGTTGTTTGTACCTGTCCCATAGAGGGAGTATACATAACTTGCGATAACATATTTTTTAATCTGTTAATCATATTATTTCCTTTTTACATACACATTTTTTTTATAATGATAAAAACCCTCATGTCATTAATTATATATAAAATGATTAAAATTTCTTAAAATTATTTAAAAAATCATACAAATATATGATAAAAACATTTATATTAAGGGAATAAAAATAATATAAAAAATAAAAAAAATTTTTTTAATATATAATAAATTCAAATATTAAAGAGCGGTTCAAACTTTTGCGGTTTGATATTTTTTAACAATGAAATCTATTGTTATAAAAAGTTAAACAGTTGACTAATTGTTAAAAAAAGTATACAATTGCATAGTATTGAACTAAATTTCAAAAAATGAAAGGTAAGAAAAATATGAGAAAATTAGGTTTCACCCTTGCCGAAGTTTTAATTACTTTGGTAATTATAGGTGTAATAGCCGCTATGACAATTCCTACTTTATTGGGAAATACTAACGCACAAGAATTTAGAACAGCTTTAAAGAAAGCTATTTCAGCATCTAACCAGGCATTAACACTTCAATATGCTCTTGAAGGTGTAGGTGCAGGTGATTTTTCAACTGCTGATGAGTTGGTAAAAGGTGTATTCGCTAAAAGAATGTCACTTATTGCAGGTTCAGCCACTATTGTACAAGGACAAGCCGGACTTCAAACTGTTACATTTACAAACGGTTGCTCAGGTGGTGCGGTATTTGTAACACAAGACGGTCTTATGTATTGTGTTGAAACATCTTTTGCAGGTGCCAGCAACGGTACTACAGATCCTACTGCTATCGGTAAATGTGATGCGTTTGATGAAGAACCTTGTACATCATCATCTAATACCCCAAATATGTTAATAGATGTTAACGGTGCAAAAGGTCCTAATAAATTAACAACATCATCAGCTAAACCGCGTGATATTTATCAAGCTATGATATATAACCAAAAAATTGTACCTTACAATCAAGCAACTCAAGAAGTTATGTATGATAAACCTGCAGCAACTTCAGGTAGTAATTAAAAAATTAACTTAATTCATACCAACTAAAAAGGAGGAAATCGTTAAGATTTCCTCCTTTTTCTATTGATTTAAAATTTTTATCCCGCTATGGGTGTTTATCCCTTAAGTGAGTTTTATCCGTCCAGTGCGGATTTTAATAATTTGTTTAATAACTGCGGATTAGCTCTGCCTTGGGTTTCTTTCATTACCTGCCCTACAAAGAACCCGAACAATTTATCTTTTCCGCCTCTATATAATTGAACCTGCGATGGATTGTTTTCAATAACCTTATCAACAATGGCTTTTAAAGCACCCTCATCCGATATAACGCTTAAACCTTGTTTTTCAACGATATCTTTAGCATTTCCGCCCTCTTTTAACAGGGTTATAACAATTTGTTTGCCTATATTGTTTGAAATACTGCCCGAAGTAACCATGTTAATTAATTGTGCAAAGTTTTCGGGAGTTAATTTTGTTTCTTCTATTGTAAATTTTTCTTCCTTTAAATATGCTGCAATTTCTTTCATAAGGAAGTTATTAGCTGTTTTTGGGTCAGCACCTAAATTTACAACCTTATCATAAAAATAAGCTATATCTTGCTGTTCAACAAGAACATTAGCGTCATAAGCGGATAAACCGTATGAAACATAGCGTTCACGTCTTTTTTGCGGAAGTTCGGGCATTTTTGAAGCTATTTCGTTTACCCATTCGCGTGATATTTCAAGCGGCATAAGGTCGGGTTCGGGGAAATATCTGTAATCATGTGCGTCCTCTTTACCTCTCATAGACTTAGTAATGCCTTGATTATCATCCCAGAGCCTTGTTTCCTGCACTACTTCTTCGCCCGCTTCAACTATATCAATTTGTCTGTCAATTTCGTATTCTATAGCTCTTTGCAGTGCTTTAAAGCTGTTAACGTTTTTAATTTCGGCTCTTACGCCAAACTCTTTTTGCCCGATAGGACGAACGGAAATATTTGCGTCACAACGCATTGAACCTTCTTCAAGGTTTCCGTCACAAACACCTATGTATCTTAAAATAGTTCTTAATTCTTCCATATATGCTCTTGCTTCATCGGATGAGCGCATATCGGGCTCCGATACTATTTCCAGTAACGGTGTTCCCGCTCTGTTTAAATCAACAAGCGAATAACTTGAACCTGCAATACCCGATGAACCCATGTGAACAAGTTTGCCCGCGTCTTCTTCCAAGTGAGCCCTTGTTATACCTATTCTTTTACCCTCAATATCTATATAGCCGTTAATACAAATCGGCTGGTCATATTGTGATATTTGATATCCTTTCGGCAAGTCGGGATAAAAATACTGCTTTCTGTCAAATTTGCAATGTTCGGGGATTGTACAGTTAAGCGCAAGCCCTGTTAATATACCCATATTAACAACTTCTTTATTTAAAACAGGTAAAACCCCGGGCATTCCCAGCGTTATCGGGCTGACCTGCGTATTTTGCTCGTTGCCGAATTCGGTTGAGTCGCACGCAAAGATTTTTGATTTTGTCTTTAATTGTGCGTGTACTTCTAACCCTATTACAACTTCGTATTTTTTCCTTAATTCTTCCATTGTTGCCGTTGACATAATAAAACCTCTGTTTATCCCTTTTTCTGAAAAAATAATAACATAAACACATTTATTTTTTTAGCAATTCAAAACAGTTTTTCTTAAATTTAATTATTCCCTCTGATTGCATACGTGAAAGCTCGCGTGACAGTGCGCTTCTGTCCGTGCATAAAAATCTCGCCATTTCTTCTCTGCTGTATGGTACGGAAAAAATCCCCTGCGCTGTTTTATAGCTTTCTAAAAAGGCCAAAATCTTTTCTCTGATTGTTTTTTGACCTATGATATCTATTTTGTCGGAAAGCAATGAATTTCTTTTTGATATCATTTTTATTATGTTTTTGATTATTTTCAAATGCTGAGGGCATAGCTTTTCGCAGGGTGTTATTACTTTTTCGTAAGGTAAAAATAATACTTCGCACCCTGATTTTGTATAAATATCAACAGGGCTTTTATTTACACCGCATGAAACAATGTTGTGTCCGAATATGTCATTGATTTTAAGCGTTTCTAATAATACATTATCCCCGTGGACATCGGGCTTTGTAATAACCGCACTGCCCTCAAGCATAACGCCCAGATAGTTTATCTTGTCTGATATCCGTAAAACATAAGAGTTTTTCTTAAAAACTTTTGTTTTTATCCCTATACACTTTAGCAGTTCAAGGACTGCTTCATTTTCTATTCCATCAAATAAATCTATTTTCAGCATTAAAATGAACTTCTCTTTTTCTTTGATTTTTTCAAAGTGGTAATATGTAAATCTTTTTTTGCGTTATCTATGGAAATTTTAGCAAGCGGTTTATGGTTTCTTCTGTCATAAAATACAAGCCAGTGTTCGCGTTTTGGGTCATTAACCGAGAAAGATAAAATCCCCGAAACATTTTCGCCTCTTTTTATGGTTTTCATTGCAAGTGAGTTCTTGTAATCGGTAAATATTGACGGGTTAAAACTGTTATGTAAATCACTTACCATGGCTATATCAAATGTTGAAAAATCCGTTTTGGAGTTGTTTTTTATTATTAAATCCAAAGAAATGGTGTTTAAATTGCCGAAAGGGTCTTCTTCAAGAAAAATATCGGTTATGGATACATCAAGCCCCTCGTATTTAATTTCCTCCTGCCGAGTTGCCTCATGTGTCATTACGGGGATTTCTTCGGAACTTTTTATTTTAACTTTTATCTCATCCCCCGGAGAAATAAGAACATCTTTCCCTTTTCTGAATAAACTTAAGCCTAAAGCAATAACGCTGCCCAGAGCAGCACCGCCCGCAAGGGTATAGCCTTGGCTGACGATAGCGCCCTCAAGCCCCACAAGCTCTATTGCCGCCACTGCACCGTATGCGGCACCTATCATTGTATTTGTTGCATTTTCCCCTATCGCTTTAACTGCGGAGTGAGCAGGGTGCAATTTTGAGGTCATGCCCCCCTCTATGGGAATTTCACGTCCGTCGGGGGTTATTAAATAGTCAAAACCGAGTTCTATATACCCGTCACGCCCCATGCGCTTCGGGTCAACCATGTTTTTAATTGTTCCGTGCGCCACCGTACCTTTTGGCAAAAGCACGCCTGACCCGGCTAAAACATCTTCCGACACCTGCGCAAAAAACTCATCGCCCTCAACCGACGTTGTTCCCGATAATACCTGCGATACCGTTAAATTGATTGTTTTTTCTTCATCAAGTTTTTTTACTTCATGAGTAAACATCTTATCATTATCGGTTTTGTTTCGCACATCGGTTTCTTCAACATGCCCTTGGTAAGGCTCCTGCGCAAATACAAGCATATTCGCGTTAGGTATACATATCCCGATTAATATTATTAATGTTATAATTTTCTTTTTCATATCTTGTTGATATTTTACTACATTATTAAATCAGTTTCAAAAATTTTAAAATACGTCAGCATTTTTTAATTTTTAAATTTATCGGCATTATTTAGTTTCGTTCGGCTGCTGCGAACAGATAACTTCTATACTCGGCACAAGCTGCGGAACTCAGTCGCAGCGGCGACTTTAAATTTGGTCTGACAAACTATATTTAAGCCCAACTTGAAACCCGCTCTGCGGGCGCTTTGATACTGCCTCGTATGAAGTTGGACTGTTCTTCGCAATGAACTTCCACTAAATAATGCCGACAAAGATACATAATTTAGAATAAGTATTCAAACTCAAGATGTCCGATTTTTACCAAATCGCCCTCTTGCACCCCTGCGGATTTAAGCGCGTCAAAAACGCCCATGGATTTTAATATGTTTTGAAATCTGTATAACTGCTCTGTGTTTCTGCCGTCCGTAACATTCGCCAGTCGGAATATCTTACCGCCCTCAACCACAAATGTATGTTTATCAACTTTATATATGCTGTATGCACTGTCATCATTATCCGTGGCGCCGTCATCTTCTTCAATTTCAACTTCAATAACGGGTTTTGGAATTTCCTCAACTTTTCTTTCAACAAAATACATAAATTCTTTAACATTTTTTCCCGTCGCCGCAGAGATTAAAAATACGTCATCGGATATTTTTTTAAATTCTTCAAGATAATGATTTTGCAATTCTTCGCTGACGGAGTCAATTTTATTTAAAGCTATCACTTGATAAACATTTGCAAGGCTTTCGGAGTGTTTTTTAAGCTCGCTGTTAATGATTTTGTAGTTTTGAACGGGATTTTGCGAAGTTAAATCCACAAGATGTATTAAAAACCTGCACCTTTCAACGTGGCGCAAAAACTCATGCCCGAGCCCGATGCCGTCCGACGCACCCTCAATTAACCCCGGAATATCGGCAATAACGTAGCCGTCGCCGTTATCTTTTTTTACGACTCCCAAATGCGGAGTGAGTGTAGTAAACGGATAGTCTGCAATTTTTGGCTTTGCCGAGCTTACAGCACTTATAAGAGTAGATTTACCCGCATTTGGCATGCCAAGCAAACCAACGTCGGCTATGAGTTTTAATTCAAGTTCAAGTGTCCGTTCAATACCGTTTTCCCCGGGCTCGCAAAACTGCGGAGCTCGTTTTTGCGCGGTAGCAAAGCACGCATTGCCTCGCCCTCCGCGTCCGCCTTTTGCAACAAGTACACACTGACCTGCCTCATTAAAATCCGCAATGATTTTATCGGTTGTAACATCTTTAACTACCGTGCCGACGGGGACTTTTATATATAAATCTTTACCGCACCTGCCGTGCTGAGTTTTAATGTAACCGTTTTCGCCGTTTTCGGCTTTAAATACGGATTGAAATTGGAAATCCATAAGAGTGGACATATCCTCTGTCGCAATAAGGTAGATATCCCCGCCTTTACCGCCGTTTCCGCCCGCAGGCCCGCCTTTATCGACGTATTTTTCCCTGCGCCAAGCGACAATGCCGTTCCCGCCTTTACCCGATAATATTTTAATTTTGGTTTTGTCTATAAACATTTTTGCCTCAAGAATAATTATATAACAAACAAAAGCGTTATTATTCTGTTTTGTCGGGCAAGCGTAAATAAATAAAAAACTTGCTTCGCTTTTGTGTCGTTTTTTAAAATTTGGCTGAATTATATAGTTGCAGTTCATTGCGTAGTGCAGTCCAACTTCATACGAGGCTGTGTCAAAGCGAGGACTGTTTGAACCGCCTGTAAGGCGGTGAGTTCCGCAGCTTGTGCCGAGTATAGAAGTTATCTGCACGAAGCAGCAGAACAAAACTAAATAATTCAGCTAAATTTCTCGGACTCAGTCGTAGTGGCGACTTTAAATTTTGTCTGACAACTATATTTGAGCCCAACTTGAAACCCGCTCTGCGGGCGCCCTACGCAAAAACCGCTTCTTGGTTTTTGCTCCATTTCAGCAGAGTGGTTTGCTTCGCTGCGCTGCCGCAAACATTCTGCTTCAACGCTTCAGGCTCGCTCGCTTCGCTCGACTTCTCCTTACGCAAAAACCGCTTCTTGGTTTTTCCTGTTCGCACAACCATTGCAACCTCGCTTTAAAAACCTTTCGGTTTTTTCTGCTCGGTCCGGTTGTTGCTCCCTCGGGTGCGCTTCGCTTTACCCTGCGGAAAAACCGCCTCTTGGTTTTTGCTCCATTTCGGCAGAGTGGTTTGCTTCGCTGCGCTGACGCAAACATTCTGCCTCAACGCTTCAGGCTCGCTCGCTTTGCTCGACCTCGCCCTACGCAAAAACCGCTTCTTGGTTTTTCCTGTTCGCACAACCATTGCAACCTCGCTTTAAAAACCTTTCGGTTTTTTCTGCTCGGTCTGGTTGTTGCTCCCTCGGGTGCGCTTCGCTTTACCCTGCGGAAAAACCGCAAAAAAAAAGGAACTTTTTATGGTTCCTCCGAAATCTTTTTCAATTTCCTCGTGTGTTAGTAAAGGTAGTAAGTAAGGTATGTATGAATATGAAAGTAAAAATTTGTATCTTAATTAAAACTTAATTGAATCCTCGTATTTATATAAAGTTTTTTTCTCACACTAAATTGCTTTATATCTTAAAAACTTTACATTTCTTCATAAATTAATTTGTTACCGGAACACTGCTAAAATGTTAGCATGCAGAAATTAATATTAATCTCCGATAATAATAAAACAATTGAAGATGTTAACGGAATTTTTGACGGTAATTCCATTGAAATTATTTCTATTAAGACCGAACAGGATGCTCAAGATGCTGTTAAAAACGATACTGCCTGTATTTTCCTTTTTGATGAGGACTCGCAAAATATTGATGTAATCTCTATTTTACGTAATCTGAAATTGACAATGCAGTCAAAAGATATGCGTTCTATTATCTTGTTAAGCGAAAAAAATAAAAATTATACCGTTTTGAAGTATGCAAACTCTTACATAACACGCCCGTTTGATGAACAACTCTTTAAATCTTCCGTTAATTCAAATATTCAGTTGTGCGAAACTTTTAGAACTTTGTCAAAAAACAACAATGACCTTGCTAAAAGCCTCTATCAACTCAACGTACTGTATAATACGGGTACTCAATTGGCGGGCTCGCTTGATAAAACAAGATTAATTGAAATTATGACCGACGGGCTTGACCAGAGTTTGTCTTTGGATTTATCTTATGCTTTGATTTTTAATGATGTGAATGATATTAAATTAATTATAAAATCAGTGCTTCCGCTTTCAACCAGACTTGAAAATGCTATAAAACTGCGTGCTATGCTGAATTATAAAAATTTATTTTCCATAAATCCCTCAATAGATGATATTCAAATAAAAAAAGAAATTAAAGACCGCTGTGGTGAGTACGATTTAAACATCTTCGGCTATGATAATTTATTCGCTCCCATAAATATAAAAAATAAATTTTACGGGATAATAGAGGTTTTTAGAGAAACCGATTTTGCACAGGATGATACAAAATGCTTTACTACCCTCGTAAAACAGGTGTCTTTACCTTTGGAAAGCGCAATTTTGTACGAAGAAATAAAAGATACAAACATAAAACTCGAAAAACTTGAAAGGTTAAAATCCGAATTTATTTCGATTGTATCTCACGAATTAAGAACGCCTTTAACCTCTATTAACAGTGCGCTTGATATTATTTTAAAAGGCACCGCGGGTGATATTAACGAAACAACGGAAAAATTTTTAAACCTTGCAAAAAGAAATGTAACAAGGCTTTCGGCTATAATATATGATTTGCTTGATTTATCTAAAATTGAAGCAGGTAAAATGGAATTCAGATTTGAAAAAACAAATATTAATCTGCCTGTTGAGCTTGTAAAAAATACGCTTGAAAGTCTTGCCAAAGAACAAAATATCACTATTGAAACAAATTTAACTTCCGACCTTGAACAGGTTTATATTGACAGCCAAAGAATGGAACAGGTATTAACAAATCTTGTTTCTAACGCAATTAAGTTTACGCCCGAAAACGGAGTAATACAAATAAGTTCAACAAAAATGAGTTCGGATGAGCTTAAACAAATTGAATTTTTTGAAACTCTGCCCGAAAATTTAAGCAAAGAATACGTAAAAATAGCGGTAAAAGATAACGGAATTGGCATTGCCCGAGAGGATTGGGGTAAGGTTTTCGAGCAGTTTAAGCAAATAGAAAACTCTTTAAGCCGAAAAGTCGGCGGTTCGGGCTTGGGGCTTCCCATTGCAAAAAGATTAATGGAGGCTCATAAAGGCTTTATTTGGCTTGACAGTGAATTGAACAAAGGTACAACATTCTATCTCGCAATCCCGATAATGAATGAAAAAGAAATTTTCCTGCATTCGCTTGAACAGGAAATACAAAAGGCTAACCAAGAACATATAAATATTGCACTAACCGGTTTATGCGAAAATGAAACCGAAATATCCGCAATTGATAAGATTTTAAAAGAAGATATTATCCGAAAAACATCGGTATTTAAAGAATATAGAACCGTTAAAGACGGAAGAAATTATTATTACGCTTATACAGTTGATATAGACTCATTTGTGTACGATTTTGAAGTAAGAAAACTGGAAACGTATATTAAGACTCTTGAAAAAGAAAATCCCGAATGTGATATAATGTATTCAAGTGCACTGTGTCCGCAAGATGGTGAGGATATAAAAATATTGATTGAAAAAATTAATCAATTTTCAAAAGGGGAAAGTGATGAAAAAGATATTAATCGTTGATGATGAGGCAGATATAATAGAAATATTGCAATTTGTTTTGGAAGCGCAGGGATATGAATGTATAACCGCTTCAGACGGTGAGGAGGGGCTTCGTCTTGCACGCGAAAGCAGTCCTGATTTAATAATTTTGGATGTTATGATGCCGAAAATCAACGGATATAAAATAAGCCGACTGCTTAAATATGACAGCAAGTATAAAGATATCCCTATATTAATGATTACAGCCCGTTCACAGGAGGAAGATAAATTAATCGGCGAAGAAACGGGCGCGGATGAGTATATTACAAAGCCGTTTCAAGTGGATTATGTTGTAGAAAAGGTAAAGAGTTATTTAGGATAAATTATGGAGCTTGTAACTAATAAAACACTTGAAAAATTAAAGTATGATTTGGTTCGTGACGGGCTTGTCAGTTATGATGATATTGAAAAAGCCGAAGAATTGGCGCAGTCGCAGAATGTTAATATCGGGCAGATACTTATAAAATCTGATTTAATAACCGAAGAAAAATTGTTGAAGTTTCTGGAAAGCAAACTCCATATACCTTATGTAGATTTAAAAGATTATACTCTGGACACAAAATGTCTCTCTTACATAAATTTTAATGACGCAAGAAAATATAAAATAATTCCCCTGTTTAAAATTGAAAATGTATTAACGGTTGCTATGGCTGATCCGTTGGATTTATTTGCCATAGATAAAATAGTTGAGCAAACGGGATGTGATATAGAACCTGTTGTATCCGCAGAAAGTCTTGTATTAAAAAAGATAGAAGAATATTATACAAGCTCAAGCTCTGTCGGTCAGATAAATATAGAAGAAAATGAAGTAAAATACGACTGGCAGGAGGAACTCCATAATGATGTTCTATCTGATGAACATATACAAATATTGATTAGAGCAATATTAAAACAGGCAATTTTAAATAATGTTCATGAAATGTTTTTTGAACATGTACCAAACGGATTAAGCGTTAATTTTAGGCAGAATGACGGTATAATAAATACCGGTCAGATACCTGCGGTGCTTGTAGTTCCGTTTATATCAAAATTAAAAACACTTTCAGCTCTGGATGCAAGTGTTTGCGAGCTTCCTCAATTGGGCAAACTGGTATTTAAAGTAGATGACATTGTTTTAACTGCAAGTATTTCGGCATTTCCGACAATTAACGGTGAAAGAATTTCTTTAAAAATTTATAAACCGCCCAAAAAATTATCCGAGCTTAATTTAAGCGATTCACAAATAAAATCCGTAAAAAACGAATTGCAATCCCCCGGAATTGTACTGGTGTGCGGTTCATCTCTTTCGGGAAAAACTCACATAATATATTCCATACTCTCTGAAATAGCTTCCAAAGAAAAAAATATTATGACAATTGAGGCTGTTTCAAAATATAATCTTGAAAATGTAAATCAATGCGAGCTTAACGAAAATATTGCTTTTAACATAGATAAAGCAATGCGGTTTATAGAATTTCAGTCGCCCGATATAATATATTTTGAAAGTATAACAACAAAAACGGGATTGGATTATTTCAGCTCTCTGGTTTTCAAAAATAAAATATTGATAACGGAATTTTTGGCCGATAATATGGCGGATTTAATTAAAAAACTTTCCTATATTGATTTTGAAATGTTTAAGCCGTTAATATCTTGTATAATTTTCGTTCATAACCAAGAAAGAATAGAAGTTTTTGATAAGAACGATTTACAGCGGTTTACGGGAATATAATTGTAACATTATATTAAAAATTTACATTGGAGGGCGGTAAAAAATTATTTATAGGTTTTACTCCAATATGGAATGTCAAAGGAGAAAACATGAGAATTAATCCGATATTACCGTCATATCGAGTAAATTATACATTAAAAAGCACCCCCAGTAAGAAAAGTATTAATAATATAAATTGTCCGAGAAAATTTCGCGATAAGGAACGTGAGCGAAATTTTGGAGTGGCAACTTTAAAAGGTGAGCACTT
>CANPYB010000007.1 GCA_947587605.1 Candidatus Gastranaerophilales bacterium | reverse complement strand
ATGTATTTATACTTCGTTAATGACTGATACGGGCGGATTTAAGTACGAAAATACTACACCCGAAACATTTATGCTCGCTGCGGAATTAGTAAAATTAGGCGTATCTCCTACAAAAGAATATAGAGCCTGCTATGAAACAAAACCGCAGTCAATGGTACAGTTTCAAGCCTATGTAGTAAGTAATACCGTTTTTTATAACAACGGAAAAATAGCATTTTCCAAAATAACCCGTTCCGATATGAGTAAATTTAATGCTGAAGATGATTACACAGAGGGAATAGTTGAAGTCTTAAGGACCTCAAAAGATGTAGAAATTGCAGCGATATTAAAAGAAACAAAAGAAGGCTATACAAAAGTAAGTTTGAGAAGTAAAACAAAAGATTTAACACCTATAGCAACGGATTTCGGCGGAGGCGGACACTCGTTTGCAGCAGGCTGCACAATTAAAAAACCAATTGCTATAGCCTGTGATAAGTTGTTAGCGCGTGTTCAAAGTGAATTGGAATGAGAAAATATATTGAATCTCTTGTAAAAAAAATAATAGAACAGGATTTCTGCGGAGTTGCCGCAGAAATGGCTTTTTGGTTTATTTTGGGGTTATTCCCGTTTTTGTTGTTTTTAACTTCGCTTTTTGCCTGGATGGGGAAAAAGACTTTAATTACTCCGATTTTAAATTTTATAACGAACATTGCGCCTAAAGATGTTGCAGGTTTAATAATGAATACTTTAAATGAAGCTATGATATTTAAACAGGGTAAATTAATCGCAATATTCGGACTTGTAATTACTATTGCGCTGGCTTCAAATGCCATTGCAGTAATTATCAAAGGGTTAAACCGTGCTTATGCCATAGAAGAAACAAGGAGTTTTATTTACACGAGAACATTATCAATATTAATGGTTTTTATAAATTCATTATTATTATTTCTTGCCGTAAATTTAATAGTTTTAGGTAAAGTATTTCTTGATTTTATGTTCCAGTATACAATTTTATCTAAATTATCGGTAGATATTATCTCAATAATAAGGTGGCCCGTATCATACCTTGCTTTGGCATTTTGTGCAATAGGAAATTATTTTATACTGCCCTGTATTGAGGGTAACGATAAAATAAAATTTAAAAGCGTAATGCCCGGAACTTTATTTTTCAGCTTCTTCTGGATACTGGGTTCGTGGTGTTTTTCTTTGTATTTAAGCAATTTAAACGCATATAATAAGGTATACGGCACTATCGGTGCTTTTGCAATATTAATGGTGTGGCTGTATTATACTTCGTTAATCGTTCTTGTTGGAGGTGAGATTAATTCAAGAGTATATGCGAGATTAACAAAGAAAAGTAATTAATTGATTTTTTTTTAATTACATAAGATAATAATTTTGTAGTATCGGAGGATAAAATCATTAAAATAAAGGCATTATTATTATCATTATTATTAAGTATAAATATGGGCGCGGCTGTATTTGCAATGACTCCCGAGGCAAATCAGTATTATAAACAGGCATGTGCTTATGCTGACAGTGAAAAATACTTGGAAGCCGTTGAAAGTTTAAATAATGCAATAAAATTATCACCCGATGACGCACTTTTATATACAAAACTCGGCGGGATGTATTCCGAACTCGGACAGTGGGGTAATGCTGCGGATGCATATAAAAAGGCACTTAAATTAAGACCGGATGACGCTTTTATTTATATCAGCCTTGGCAATATTTATGAACAAATACAGGATTATAAAAATGCAAATGAAGCATATTCTGAAGCAATGAAAATATTTCCCGAGTACAAGTACAATTACTTAAATCTTGCGAGTGTGAAAACTCATTTAAAAGAAGATGAAGAAGCTATTAAATATTATCAAATGTTTTTAAATTATTATCCCGACGCTGTTGATGCAAGGGAAAATATGGCATCAATATATTTAAGAATGAATAAGCCCGATGATGCGGTTAAAATATATAATGATTTATATTTAAAAAATCCGAATGAGTTTGATGATTACTCAAATTACGGCCTTGCATTATATCGAATATCCGACTACGATAATGCCGAAAATATTTTAAAAAAAGCGATACTAAAGGATAAAAATGACTACGTCGCTCGGGCAAATTTAGCTTATGTTTACCTTGCTCAATCAAAAGATGATTTGGCGGAAGCCGAATTTAAGCAGGTTTTGGAAATAGAACCCGATATGAATTCAATAAGGTTTGATTATGCAAATCTGCTTGCAGATAAAGAAAAATATGATGAAGCCATAGTGCAGTATAATAAATATTTAGAAGATGTAAAAGATAATGAAGTTGCATATTTAAACGCAGGTATACTGTATTCAAAAAAAGGTGATTATGATAATGCCATAAAGGTGTTAAATCAAGGCAGAATAACTGCGCCAAAAAATATAGACATACAAAAAGAACTTGCAAATGCTTATCATTTAGATAAGCGTTATGAAGAAGCTATTGCGGTTTATGATACTTTAATAGCGCAGGATCCTGAAAATCAAGACTACATATTAAATAAAGGAATAGCGCTTCACGCACAAAAAAGATATGAAGAAGCTATTGCTATATATAAGGGTGTCCTTGTAAAAAATGCAAATAATAAGACCGCAAAAGAATATTTGAATAAAGCATATATTTCTTATGCGCAATCTCTTGCAGAAAACGGAAACTACAAAAAAGCTGCAAATATGTATGAAAACGCAATAACAACGGATAGTGAAAATCCTTTGTTATATATATCCGCTGCAAATATGTACGAAAAACTCGGTTCCAAGACAAAAGCAACGGAATATTTTGAGCGCGCAATGGAAATATCACCTGATAACAGCGAAGTATTATCCGCCTATGCAAAAGCGTTAACGGATTATAATAAAGCGGACGAAGCAAAAATATTGTATGAAAAAGCAATGTCCGCACAAAATTCCGATAATACGGAAAAGTTTAAATATACAATAGAGATAGCTGACGGATATTATAAAAATAAAAATTATAATGAAGCGTTAAATGAGTATCAAAAGGCGGTTTCGATTAATCCGAATGATGAATACGTATATATAAAAATCGGGAACACATATAAAAGTATGTCGCAGTTAGATGAAGCAATAGCTGCATATAACAAATCAATAAAAATCAATCCTAAAAATCCCGATTCTTATTTTAACAGAGGCTTATGCCAGGCGGAGCAAAACGATTTATATTCAGCAAAAGAGAGCTTTAATGAGGTAATTGAATTAAAAAGCGATTATGCTTATGCGTATTATGCTCTGGGTTTAGCTTATGAAAAAGAGAATAATATTGCGGGTGCTGTAGATAACTATGAAAAATTTGTTATTTATGCGCAGGATAAAACTATAAAAAATAATGTGCAAAATAAGATAAATAATTTAAGAAAGAAACTTCCCACAGAAGAAGCGAAACAGCAGTAATGAGCTTGATTAAAAAAGTTGTAATAATACTGTTTATAATACCGTTGTTATGTTTAAGCGGATTTAAGCATAAAGAAAAGCCTGTTTTGGTAATGACGACGGGTGCAATAACACGTGAAAATATTTCAAGAATAGAGCGTACATTTAATGCGGGAGAGCGAATAAATTATGCAATCATAGCTCCTGACGGGTTAAAGTATGCAGGTGTCAGAATGCAGATATCGTCGCAAGATGAAAAGACAACAAACTGGGGATTTAAAATTAATCAAACGCAGGATTTATATATAGATACAGCGTCAAATTTTTACAAAAATTATATTGTTATTCAGCGTCCGGGGCGGTATATAATACAATTTTTCTATTTAAACAAAAAAAATTATCCGTTTATTCATAAGGAGTTTACCGTAATTTAATGAAAAGATACATTAAATATTATATTCAAAAGCTGTTATCATCAAAATATATAAGAAAAGGAAGCTGTAGAAGGTGCGGAAATTGCTGCAGAAATATACTTTTATATATTGAAGATGAGCCAATAAAAACTAAAGAGCAGTTTGAGCGGGTAAAGGAATGGGAAAAGCATTATAACAATTTTTATATATCGGGAAAAAACGAAACGGGTGCATTATTATTTACGTGCAGCGAGATAGGTGAAGATAATTTGTGCAAAGTTTATCATTTTAGGGGATTAGGTTGCAGAAATTATCCTAAAGTTAACAGTAAATTTTTAATAAACGGCGGTAAACCCTTAGATGGCTGCGGATATTATTTTGAAGCCGATAAACCGTTTACAAGTTATTTGAATAATCCTTAATTGAATTTAAAGCTCTGTTTGCGAGCAATTCATTTTTAAGTTTTTTATTTTTTTTGATTTTTTTATCCGAATCAATAGGAGATAAAATCCCCCAATTGGAATTAATCGGCTGAAAGTTAGTATGAGCGGGGAAAGAAATATAATGAGTTAAAGCTCCGAGCATAGTATCGGAGGGCAGTTCACAAAGAGGCTTATCCTCAATATATCTTGACATATTAATTCCCGCTAAAAGCCCGGAGGCAATTGATTCCGTATATCCCTCCGTGCCTGTAATCTGTCCCGCAAAAAATACATTAGGGTTGATTTTAGATTGCAGAGAGGGTGAAAGGACTTTAGGGCTGTTAATAAAAGTATTTCTGTGCATAACGCCGTATCTGACGATATTAGCATTTTCAAGTCCAGGAATGGAGTGAATAAGCTCTGTTTGGCTTGCCCATTTTAAGTTCGTTTGAAATCCGACCAAATTATATAAAGTTGCTGATTTATTATCCTGCCGAAGCTGAACAACCGCGTAATTTTCAATGCCTGTGCGTTCATCAACAAGCCCGACGGGTTTAAGCGGGCCAAATCTAAGTGTATCTATCCCCCGAGAAGCCAAAACTTCAATAGGCAGACAGCTTTCAAAAAATTTAGCATTTTTTTCAAAAGATTTCAGTTCAATTCTTGGCGCGTTTGTAAGAATATTATAAAAATTCAAATATTCATCTTTATTCATCGGACAGTTAATATAATCTGCGCTTCCCTTGTTGTATCTGTTTAAATAAAAAGCCTTATCAAAGTTAACGGAATCTTTTTCAATAATAGGTGCGATAGCGTCAAAGAAAAACAAATAATTTTCCCCGAGAAAACTTTTTATTGAATTAGCAAGTTTATCAGAGGTCAAAGGCCCTGAAGCAATAATAACTGGCTCATTCGGAGAAAATTCCGTAATTTCTTCTCTAATCACATTAATATACGGGTTATTTAAAATTTTATCCGTAACCCGTTGAGAGAAAAGAGTTCTGTCTATAGCGAGAGCAGCGCCTGCGGGGATAGCGCAATCAAGAATTACAGGCAGGAGTTCTGAGCCTAACATTTGCATTTCGTGTTTAAGTAATCCCGAAGCATTGGTAATGTCAAAAGAACCCAAGCTGTTAGAGCATACAAATTCCGCAAACAAATCCGTTTTATGAGCCCCTGTTTGAACAATAGGGCGCATTTCAAACAAATCAACATATATATTTCTTTTTGCGAGCTGAAGTGCAGCTTCCGCACCTGCCAATCCCGCACCTATAATTTTTACTTTCATATAAATAATATTATCTCATAAAAAATATGGACTATAGCAAAATACATGTAGTAAAATAATTTGTATGGAAAATGAAATACAGTTAATAATATTTGATGATGAAGAATTAACTCGGACTCTCATTGAAAATTATATAAAAGATAGTGATATAAAATTTAAAGTGTTAAAATTTTCGCAATATGAAGACGGCTTAATCCCCAACGATAATGCGGAAAAAATAATAATTGTTAACATTAATAAAACAATTGCAAAAAACCTTGAAAAATTATCAAAAATTGCTCATAATAAGAATAATAATCTAATCACGATATCATATGATAAATCAGCGGATATACAAGTAAAGGCAATGAGGGCGGGCGCAGAAGAGTTTTTGTGCAAGCCTATAGTTAAAATTGAATTTTTAGACACGATACAAAAAATAATTAAAAATAAATACAAGAACAAGGAAAAAAAGATGGCATCAAAAATATATTCTGTAGTTTCGGCAGACCATGGAGTAGGCAAAACATTCTTTGCTATTAATTTATCTTATGAACTGGCGAAACTTTCAAAAGAGAGAGTATTACTTGTAGATTTTAATAACTCATTAACAGATGTATTTCAACTGTTAAATATGAATGTAAAATACACAACAACGCAGTATATAAATTTATTAACAGAGCAAAACGCGTCAAAATTACTAGGTAAGTTGGTTCAATACAACGGAAGTCAATTGTATATATTAGGAACGGGGATAGCCTCAAACTCTGAAAATGATATAGATGCGGAGTCTGTAAATCGGTTTTTCTCAATTGTGAAAAAATATTTCAGATACATAATAATTGATAATGACTCATCATTGCATGAACTGGACAAAGTAATAAAAATGCAGTCGGATTATGTCTATATTATAATGGATTCTTCAAAATCCATGGCAGATAAAGTTCGAGTACAACATTTGGATTTAAGGTTAGAGAGCAAATACACAAGAGTTATTTTAAATAAATATAATGCAAAGAAGGACGAAAAGATACTTGAAGAATTAGAGCATATTATTGGCAGACCTATATTTATGAAGATAACCAAAAACTTTATAGCTGCGTCATCGGCATTAGATAAAAGTTCAGCTTTATCGGATGTAAGTCCTAATATAGAAACTGTAAACGAATATAAAAATCTGGCTAAAATAATGATAGAGCAGGACGGACAATGAATTTAAAAGAGCGCTTAGGGGTAGAGCAGGAGCGAAGATTAGAAAATAAAAATGTGCAAATCGGGCTGGGAAGTGAGTCTGATGTGTTTATTGCTGACAAAACTGCTGAAAATATTATAAAAAAAATCGTAAATGACGGTAAAAATATAATACTCCAATGCGCAGGAAGTGCTGAACGTGAAATAACCTGCAATTACCTCCGAAAATATATGACTTATGAAAAAGCGGATATATTCAGGGAATTATCCGAAGATATAAATTATTCAAAGGCTGACCGTATAATCATAACGGAGCCGAAAGATAAAGATATTGCCGTATTATTTGAACGAATGATGACAGATTATAAATCTTATGTTTTCCCCGTAAATTTAAGAAGTTATGTAAATATTACGGAAAGTTTAAAAGCGCTGATAATGATGAATAAGAGCAACATAACGGAAAGAGTTGCAGCGCATATTGTCGGGGTATCGGATTTAGCGGTAATAGAAATCACAAGGAATGAAGACGGACTGTTTGAAATTAGTAAAATAGAAGAAACCCAATACGACGGGAACAAGTTATCAGCAAAAGTTTTATATGAAAAATACGAAGAAATTGCACAACAAACGGAGCAAACGGACGAAATTAAATATGAAAAAACACTGCAAAAAGATGAAGATTGTGCAAAATTAAATGATATAAAAGAAGAACCTGTAAAATCAATAAATAAAATAGACCTGCTAAAGCTAAAAGCTAAGAAGAAAAAGGCATTGAACCAATAATTTAAGCGGTTGTTAATCTTAAGATTAATACAAAACATTAATCTTTTTGTTTACATTAATTCATCCTCGTATGGATGAGTTAGAAAAATTGCGCATGTAATATGAATAATGTAGGGCATGGAATTACAGGGAGCGCAAGTGTGTATATGAGAAGAGAAACGGAATTTACAAAAAAAGTAAAAGTAATACTTGTTGATGACAATTATGACCATTTAATGGGAATAAGAGAATTAATCAACATGGAAACGAATTTTGATGTAATAGCAACGGCAACGAATGTAAATTTAGCTATTAATTTAATCAAAAGATATCAGCCGGATATTGTATTAATGGACATAAATATGCCCGAAAAAGACGGTTTAACCGCAATAAGCGAGATTGAAAGATTAGAAACCGGAGCTAAAATAATAGCATTAACGGGATATGATGATTCTGATTTAATATTCAGAGCAATGAAAATAGGAGCAAAGGGATATATTTTAAAGACTATGGCTTCAGCGCAGTTAATATATGCCATAGAAGAAGTAATGCAAGGTAAGATTTATTTGCCGAGCGGTTTATCGTCAAGATTTTTCGAATACTTCCAAAAAACTTTCAAGGAAGAAAACAAAGCGGCTTCATCAAATGAAACATTGCTTCAATACTTAACTCAAAGGGAAGAAGAAGTATTAGAGCTGTTAACATTGGGCTTTAACTATAAAGAAGTTGCAAACAAACTATTTATAAGCGATACTACGGTAAAAACTCACGTAAACAACATCTTCCAAAAACTGCAGGTATCGGATAGAACTCAAGCTGTTCTGTACGCAATAAACAACGGTTTTATGAACAGAAAGAAGTTAAAGATTGCAATATAATATATGAAAAAAGGTTATAATTTACTAAAGCAATTTATATATGAAAATAGCGAAAAGCAGTATCACGAAAAGACCGTAACGGGTCTTTTTCGTGCGATAATGACTCCCGTAATCCAAAATCAACAAGCTAAGAGTTTAATTCTTTTAAGGTTAAGGGATTTAACGGGTAAAGACTCTGTAATAAAGCGGTTAATGTTTTCGGGTGCCGATATATATTCTTATAACGCTGTGATAGAGGGCATTGAAAACAATGCAAAAGAAGAAATATGGGGGAACAGTGAATTTGCGGTTGTATTATCGCAAAGGTACTCCGCATTATTGCTTTGGGATTATGATACGGGAGATATGGCAGGTTACAGCGAAGTTTGCCTTTTATACAATTCAAGCAAAATAAATGAAGCGCTAAAGATAATAATTGACAATACAAATGATAATTTAAAAGAAAAAACCGTTAATTATTCAATAGACAGACGTGAAAATAGGCTGTTAAATTCATCAATAGGTGCAATTGCGCAAATTTTGGATGAATTAAATGACGAGCAGATGAAATCTGAAGCCGAAAAATCTAATTTAGAGGGGCTCGGAGATGAAACAATAAAAACGGCAAAGATTGTTGAAGAAAAGGCAAAGTTTACCGCTCATGAAATAAAAAATAATTTATCCATAGTAAATTTATACACAAGGATAATCGAAAAGCGGCTTGAGGGGATTAATTTTGACGAAGAAACGGGAAATTCGGTAAATACTGCAATAGGGAACGTAAAAAAAGCGTCAGAGAATATGTCGCAATTAATAAACGATTTAAGATGTATGTCGGCTCCGAATTTAATTGAAACAGACTTAAAGCAGGTTATAGAGCATTCAATCGGGATGTGCAGAGAAAAGGCTGAAAATGCGGGTATTATTATAAAAAAGGGCGAAATCCCGCAAATAAATGTAAATGCGGATAAAACTCACATAGAATGTGCGGTAACAAATATAATATTCAATGCGATAGAAGCGTGCAAAAAGGGGTGTGAAATAAACATAAGCGCCCAAGCAAATGAGGGCGGGGCAAAAATATACATTTCAAACAACGGAGAAAAAATCCCCGATAATGTAATTGAAAAGATTTTTAATTTGGACTTTACGACAAAAGAAACGGGAAGCGGAGCAGGGCTTTATATTTGCAGAAGCCAATTAAGGCGCACGGGGTCTGATATAGAGCTTATTCATTCAACAGAGCGCGAAACATTATTTGTTATAACAATAAAGTAAATATATATTATAATATAAAACATGGACAATATTGAAGTAAAAAAATACACGTTAAAAAGAGTAAATACAGAGCGTGTATATAAGATTGACTATGAAAATGAATTAAACCCCGAACAGCTGGAGGCTGTAAAACAGCAGACGGGTGCATTGCTTGTAATAGCGGGAGCGGGTTCGGGAAAAACAAGGACTCTTACCTACAGGGTGGCACGCTTGATAGAAGACGGAGTAAGCCCGAATAATATATTATTGTTAACATTTACGAAAAAAGCGGCGCAGGAAATGTTGTCGCGCGCGTCGATAGTCCTTGATGAGCGCTGTGAACAAGTTGCGGGCGGTACTTTTCATTCTTTTGCGAATATGATATTAAGGAAATATTCTGCCCTGTTGGAGCTTCAAAATAACTTTACGATAACGGACAGAACAGACAGCGAGGATATAATTAATCATATTCGGGCAAACATAACGGAAAAGCACGAAAAGCGTTTTCCGAAAAAAGGAACGATATTGGATATTTATTCAAAATCGGTAAATAAAGACACTCCCTCTGAAGATATAATATCCGTCGAATACCCTCAATTTTTGCAATCGACCGAAAAAATAAATGAAATTATAAGAGAATATAACGCATACAAACGAAAAAACTCTATATTAGATTATGATGACTTGCTTTTATACTTGAGAACACTATTAGAATGCAATCCAGAAGTAAGAAAGAAGATATCAAACCAATACAAATATATAATGGTAGATGAATATCAAGATACAAACACTTTGCAATCTCAGATAATAGAGCTGTTAGCGAGTGAGCATAATAATATAATGGCGGTAGGTGATGACTCGCAAAGCATATATTCTTTCCGCGGGGCGAATTTCAAAAATATACTTGAATTTCCGGAGCGGTTTAAAAACACAAAAATAATAAAGTTAGAGCGCAATTACCGCAGTACGCAGAACATACTTTCATTGGCGAACGAAGTGTTAAAAAAGGCAAAAGAAAAGTATTCAAAAAATCTGTATTCAACAATTGAAAGCGGAATAAAACCTGCATTAATAAGTGCGAATGATATGTCGACGGAGGCTCAATTTATAGCTCAAAGGGCATTAGAGCTGAGTGAAGAAGAAAATATACCGTTAAATGATATATGTGTATTGGCTCGCAGTGCAAGAATGACGTATAATTTGGAGATTGAGCTTGCAAAAAGGAACATACCATATCGTAAATTCGGCGGGATGAAGTTTATGGAAACCGCGCATATCAAGGATATTATTGCTCATTTAAGGGTCATTTTAAACCCCGCGGATGTAATAAGCTATATGCGGATATTAATGTTAATCGACGGTATCGGCGCGCAGAGTGCGAACAGACTTTTGCCCGTATTGCAAAATCCGACGGGGAATGCAAAACTCCCCGTAAAAAATCCCGAAAAGGTTGGGAAGCTGATTGATTTAATAAATAAATCGCAAAAGGATATATTTTCGCCCTCAAAGATAGTGAAAGCCGTAATAAAGTATTATGAGCCGATTTTAGCGGATAAATATGATGATTATACAAAGCGGGAAAAGGATTTAGAGCATTTTACGGCATTAAGCGAGGGTTACGGAAGTTTAGAGGAATTTTTAAGCGATTTAGCGTTAGAGCCTCCCGAAAGCTCGGTCGGAGATGTTGATGAGGGCGCAAAAAAGGATGAGTATTTAACCTTATCGACCATTCACAGCGCCAAAGGGTTAGAGTGGAAAGCGGTATTTATAATAGGCGCGGTAGACGGCAGGTTCCCGTCTGTATATTCATTTAATACTCAAGAGGAGCTCGAAGAGGAATTAAGATTAATGTACGTGGCAATAACGCGTGCAAAAACTCATCTTGCAATAACTTATCCCATAGATATGTATGATTATTCAACGGGCATGGTATTATCAAAACCGTCAAGATTTTTGGACAATATCGGTCAGGATGTTCTTGAACACTGGGTAATCGAGTAAATAAAAAAAATAAAAAATAAAAAATCTGATAGCCTGTATTTCGTTTTGTTTTATTGCTTAACGACACGACGTCAAGGCGGAGCGTCGCTTAGCGGAGCTTTGGGTGAAGTTTAGCAATATTAAAAACAAATACCGAGCAGAAGATTTTTTATTTTTATTTTGATAAACAAATATTTTAGCAAGATTTTTCTTTTCTCCTCCGGTGTTTTGTACTACGTCAAAATAATGGAGTTGAAAAAAATCGTGTAAATACGAGAGTTCCTACTGAACGTTAGAGGTGATTTTATAGCCTCTGCGGGTTAATTCTTTTTGAATTTGTTCAAAGTGCTCGGCATTTTTTGTTTCCATTGATATTTTAAGGAAGCAATCGTTAATATCTGTATTTTCACCGCCTTGATTGTGTCTTACCCTAATAACATTAGCGCCGAGGTCTGCAATAATAGCGGAAACCTCTTTTAACTGTCCGGGTTTATCCAGCAGTTCAATCGTTAAATGGGATAATCTGCCCGATTTTAACAACCCTCTGTTAATAACGCGAGAGAGAATATTAACGTCAATATTTCCGCCTGAAATGAGGCAGACGGTTTTAAGGTTTTCAATGGGGAGTTTATTAAACATAGCTGCAGCGACGCTCAAAGCGCCTGCGCCCTCTGCAACGAGTTTTTGTTTTTCCATTAAAGCTAAGATAGCGGAGGCTATCTCATCATCCGTAACTGTAATAATGTCGTCAACGTATTTAGAGCACAAATCAAAAGTGAGCGCCCCGGGTTTTTTAACTGCTGTGCCGTCGGCGAAAGTGTGAACAACGGGGAGTTCGAGAATTTTTTTATTAACAAAAGACTGATACATGCTGCCCGCGCCTTGAGCTTGAACACCGTATACTTTGCAGGAGGGTTTAACCTGTTTAATAGCGAAAGCGATACCTGCTATTAGCCCTCCTCCGCCGATAGGAACAATAACCGCATCTACATCGGGCAGTTGTTCAAGTATTTCCAGCCCGATAGTACCTTGCCCCGCGATAACGTCTTCATCATCGAAAGGGTGAACAAATGTAGATCCTGTTTGTTTTTGGTACTCAACGCAAGCATTGTAAGCGTCATCATAAACCCCGTCAATAAGTTTTATTTCCGCGCCGAGTTTTCTTGTTGCTTCCACTTTGGAAATAGGCGCGGTAGCGGGAATAAAAATGGTTGATTTAATGTTATTGCGTGCAGAAGCAAGCGCGACGCCCTGCGCGTGATTTCCCGCCGAGCAGGCAATAACCCCTTTTGCTTTTTCAGCTTCGGAGAGGTTTGCAATTTTATAAGCAGCGCCTCTGACCTTAAAAGAGCCCGTTACTTGCAGGTTTTCAACTTTTAAATAAATATTTCCGTGCTCTGAAAGGTTTTGAGCGTGGATTAAATCTGTTTTTCTGACCGTATCCGATAAAACGGAAGCCGCGTCTTTTATTTTTCCCAATGTAAGCATGTTTATTTCCTTTTTTTAAAAATTATAACAAATATATAATAAAAATGAATGATAGTATTGAACGGGAATATTCTTTATAATAAAATCAAGTACGTAAAGTAGTGGAATAATAAGCTCCCGAGCTGAAAAACGCTTCGGGGGGGGGTATTTTTGAAAAGTAATGAAAAAGTTAAATTAGCAGTGTTACTGGCAGCAATAATAAGCTCAGCAAATGTAACAGGTAATGCTTCAAGCGGCAGTGCCGTATTAAACAGTATTAACAATAATTTGACAGGTTCAAATATAAGAGAGGATTTAATATCACCGCGCACAGTTGCGGCGGACAGCGTAAAAATAGCTTCTGCAGAGCAGACAACCATAATGCAGGATGATTTCAAAATTACCTCCATGAAGTTAGGTGATAACGGCAAAGCAGATGTTATAGGTGCTTCATCCCCAATACAATCATCTGTCAATACAGTAGCAAACAGTGGTTTTAGCCTTATGAGCGGACCGACAATAAGTGGAGATACGGTAGCGAACGGCAGTGGAAGTACTGTTAATTTGAATGAAAATTTAAACGGAAATGTAATTACAAAAAACGGCGGAACCGCGAATGTAGAAGAAAGTAGTAATGTATCCATCACTAAAGGTATAACAAACGGTGAGGATGGTGAAGAAAGCGAGCCTAAAAGCTCTTTTAATAACAAAGGCAGTGTAACAGTAGGCGAGAATGTAACAAATAACGGCATATTCAAAAACGGTGATGAAACAACCGAATCGCCAGCAGGACGTGCAAAACTAACCCTTAGTAGTGGTAAACTGGATAATAAAGGGACTTTTAATAACCAAGGACTTCTTGATATAGGGCAGGCTGAAAGCGAGGAAAGTGACGACGACAGATTAAATAACAGCGGAACTTTTACTAACGGTGAAAAAGGTACCGTAACAACTCATGGCGGAAAGAACACGAACAGCGGTACATTTACAAACTCGGGCGGTTTCAACGGCACAACAAGTAAATTTGATAATCAAGAAAAAGGGAACTTAACAAATAGCGGTAATTTTAAAGCCGGAACGATGACGAATAAAGGTGAAATAACCAATAATGCTAAGGATGGTAATCATTTTGAGGCAGATTCATTGGATAACCAGGCAGGCGGTAAAGTAAAGAACCAAGACGGTGCCGATATGACCGTGTTTGGCGAACTGCAAAATCTTACTAAAGATGGTGAATCGGGCAGTGAAGATGACGGTATTACAAACTCCGGTAATCTTAAAGCAGGTAAGGTTACTAACGGCGGTAATATTACAAATAAAAATCACGGAAATATCACTGTAGAATCAACAGCTGGGCATTCAGGCGGCGATAGCTCGCTTACTAATAACAACAAAGGTTCAATCACTAATGAAGACGGCGGAACAATTACCGTAAAAGGTCAAACAACAAACAGCAGCAGCGGTAAAGACGGCAAAGGCGGAATAAAAAACCAAGGCACATTTAACGCCGAGGGCGGTTTAGAAAATCAAAATGGCGGAAAAATAGTTAATAGCGGCGAAAATGGTAATATCCAAGTAGGAACGGACGGAGCTGAGCCCAAGGGCAGCTTTACAAACGCAGGTGAAGTAGATAACAAAGGAAAATGGACAACAAACGGAGAAACTAAAAACAGCGGAACTTTGAATAATAGCGGTACATACAATGCTAACGGCAAAGTAACAAATGATACAGAAGGAAGTATTGACAACTCGGGTTCTTTCTTAGCTGAAGATGATGTTGAAAACAAAGGTAAATTGAACAATTCTTCGACTTTTAGCGTAGGTAAGAATTTTACTAACTCCGCAACAGGCGATGATAAAGGCGTAACAAACAGCGGTTCATTCTCTATCCTTGGCGACACTTTTACAAATAGCGGTGATTTTACTAATACGGGCGATGACGGGAATTTAACGCTTCAAGGTGCACTAAGAAATGAAACGGGCGGTAATCTTAAAAATACGAGCGGTGCAAACGTTGAGATTACTGGTGATATTACAAATAATAACGGTTCTATAACAAATGATACAGGTTCATCATTTAGTGTATCGGGCAATGTATCAAACAGCGGAAGCGGAAATATCACCAATAAGAGCCAAAAAGACGGTGATAAAGGCGGTATGTCCATAGGCGGTAATTTGACCAATAACGGCGGGAATGTCACTAACGATGGCGGAACATTAGACCTTACGGGAACTTTAACTAACACAAGCGGAGAAGTTAAAAATACTAACGGCGGTACATTTAACGCAGGCGGCGACATAACAAACGGCGGTACAATCACAAACGACGGTGTAGGCTCTACCTTTAATGCCAAGAAGAAAGTAACTAATCAAGAAAAAGGAAATATCGAAAACAAAAACGGCTCTATGTTCACGGCAGAGGATGAAGTCGACAACTCGGGCACAATAACGAATGACGGTACAGGCTCTACCTTTGACGCTAAAAAGAAAGTTACAAATAAAGATAAAGGAAATATTAATAATACAAATAACGCAACATTTAACGCTGAAAACGGATTAGATAACCAAACAGGTGCAAAAGTTACAAATAGCGGTAATGTCCAAGTAAGTAATGGTTCGGGTGAAGAACCTGCACTTAATAACCAAGGTGAAATAGATAACAAAAACACTTGGACAACAAACGGCGAAACGAAAAATAGCGGAACCTTGAATAATAGCGGTACGTATAATGCAAACGGTAAAGTAACCAATGAGGAAAGCGGAAAACTTGAAAACTCGGGTTCTTTCTTTGCAACAAGTGATGTTGAAAACAGCGGAAATTTAAACAACTCATCAACTTTTGGGGTTGACGGAAACTTTACCAACTCGGGAAAATCAAGTGAGGGTAAAGGTGTAGAAAACAGCGGAACATTCTCTGTAAATGGTGACTCTTTCACAAACTCGGGGGATTTTAATAATACGGGAGAAGAAGGACAATTAACGGTTCAACAGGCACTAAAAAATGAAACGGGCGGAAATCTTACCAACCAAAACGGAGCAAGTGTTAGTGTTTCGGGAAATTCAACCAATAAGGGCACTATTACCAATACAGGTAAGGATACCGAGTTTGAGGCTGCAGGGTTTACAAACGGCTCTGAAGAGGGCGGAAACGGAACGATTACAAACTCAGCTGGTGCTTCTTTCAGCATTACTGATGAACTGAAAAATGAAACAGGAAGCAATATTACAAACGAAGGTGAAGGTTCAATATTCACTGCTTCAAGTACCGTCAACAATAATGGCACTATTACAAATAAAACTAAAAAAAGCGGTGAAAAAGGCGGGATGAGCTTAGGCACTGTCACCAACAACGGAACTATTAACAACGAGGGTGGTTCGCTTGAAGCAGGGTCTTTAACCAACGGTTCAACTGATAGCGGAAAAAGCGGAACGGTTACAAATAATAACGGCGGTGATATTAATGTAAATGGTGAGCTTAAAAACCAAAAAGGCTCGATAACAAACAGCGGAAGCGGGTCTACGTTTAATGCAAAAGGTAAAGTTACAAACGGTGCCGAGGGCGGAAGTCCAGAAGATGCTTCAATTACGAACTCAAACGGTGCATCATTTAATGCGGAAAATGAAGTTGAAAACTCGGGTACTATAACCAATGACGGACAAGACTCCACATTTAGTGCTAAAAATAAAGTAACAAACAAAAACGGCGGAAAAATTGATAATAAAAACCACGGTTCATTTAACGCAGACGGCGGTTTGACTAATGAAAACAGCGGGAGTACGGTTACTAACGATAAAACCTCAACCTTTAGTGTAGGTACAGAGGACTCAAATGCCGAATTACAGAACTCGGGTAATATTGAGAACAAAGGCTCTTGGAACTCTAACGGTAAAGTTACAAATAATGACGGAGGTAAAATCGATAACAGCGGTAATTTCCAAGCCTCTGGCAAAGTAGATAATAAAGGTAATTTAGAAAACTCAGGTACTTTTAATGCAACAGGTGAAGTTGAAAACAGCGGAAGTTTAAACAACACATCAACATTCGGGGTCGGCGGTAACTTCACCAACTCCGCAACAGGCGATGATAAAGGCGTAACAAACAGCGGAACATTCTCGGTAAATGGTGAAACTTTCACAAATAAAGGGAATTTTACCAATACGGGCGATGACGGACAATTAACGGTTCAAAATGCACTAAGAAATGAAACTGGCGGTAATCTTACCAACAAAGACGGTGCAAATGTTGAAATAGGCAGTGTTGAAAATAATGAAGGTTCTATAACCAACGAAGCAAATTCAATATTTGGCGTAACAGGTGATGTGACGAACAGCGGAAGCGGAACTATAACCAATAAGAGTAAAAAAGACGGTGACAATGGCGGAATGTCCATAGGCGGTAATTTGACCAATACAAGCGGAAATGTCACAAACAGCGGAACACTTGATGTTGCGGGAAATGTTGAAAATAACGGCAAAATCACCAACGAAGCTGACAGTGATATGACATTTAACGGTGAAGTCACAGGCGGTAGTTCGGGCGGAAGCAGTGACGCAAATATTGATAATCAAGGTACTTTAACGCTGAACGGCGATGCTTCGGGTTATTCGGGTACTTTTACGCAAGAAAATGAAGACAGTGTTGTTAATGTCGGAAGCAAAGATAACAGAGAAGCTCAATTCTTCGGCGGAGAATCTACCGTTAAAAACGGTACCGTCAACTGGTGGACAAGCACCAAAGGTTCAAAGAGCAAACTTAAAATGGAAGACGGTACGTTAAACTTAGAAGAAGGTTCTTTCTTTGAATTTGAAAAAGGTGGAAGTATTGACGAAAAAGTAGATTTACATATTAAAGACGGTTCTACTCTTGATATAGGTGACGGTGCTACATTAACCCTTGACAGCGAGGACGAATGGAACGGCACTATTGAAATAGGTGACGGTGAGTCAGATGGCGGAGAACTTGTCGGTGACGGGATTAAAAACGGAGGTAATTCCGTACTTAAACAATCGGGCGGTAAATCAACATTTAAAAACGGCTCTGATATCACAATATCGGGTGATAGTGAACTCACCGGCGGTGAGGTTACACTTGAAGATAATTCAAGACTCACTTTTGACGAGGGCAGAGGCTCCGAAGCAAATGCAAAATTTACGGTTAAAAGCGGTTCTACATTGAGTTCAAAAAACGGCGCAATTGACAACTCAAACTTTAAAGACCTTACAGTTGATGATCACGCTAACTTTGATGTTGACCTCGACCCAAGACACCACGGCGACCAATTTACTTTTGAGGACTTGAAACAAGCAACAGAGGGTGGTAAAAGCAAACTTAATATATCGGAATTTGATTTTGTCGGCGGTGCGCCTATAGACAGATATATTAAATTCCAAATTTTTGATCCAACAAAAATGGGTGAGGGTGCTGCTGAAAAATTTGAGTTTGACGCAACAGACGAACTTAAAAAGACTCCTATCGGCTGGTACGGGTTAAGAGCTGACGGGAGAGAAGGCAGAGAGGGCTGGTATGAGGCATACCTTGCCCGCTTTAATCCGCAGGTGTTCAGAGGTCAGGTAGCTACTCTTGCAATGTATTCAAATCAATTGCATGTCGATGATATTGTTACTAACCACTTTATACTCCACGATGAAACATTAATCGATAAATCCAAAAACTTAAATAAATTTGCGGCAGTTGCACCTTTATATTCTCCTTATCAGAGAACGTATAAAGAGGGCGGGCTTTGGTCTAAATCTTATGCGGATATTGAAAAATTTAATCTTACACGCGGACTTAACGTCAGAAACGACTCTTACGGTACATTATTGGGTGCGGATTTACCGGCTGTTGAATTAAACAAAGATTGGACATTTATTCCAACGGGTTATGTCGGTTATAACGGCGCTCGCCAAAGTTTTGAGGGCGTAAAAATGAGCCAAAACGGCGGTCAAGTTGGTGTTATGGGTACTTTTATACGCGATGAAGACTTTATTACATCTGTAACCGCATACGGCGGAGGCTATACTAACGAAATGCAGGTTGAAGGATATACCGATGAACCCGCTAACTGGTTCGCGGGCGCTTCGGCTAAAACGGCTTACAACTTTGAACCCGTGCGTGATTTTATACTCCAGCCTAACTTGTTTATGTCTTATAACGCTTTCGGCAGCAGAAAATGGGGCACCGAATACGGTATTATGGACATGAACTCGGGTATATTAAATGCGGCTAACGTAGCTCCCGGATTAAATATGATACTTTCTAAAGAAACTTGGAGCATATACGGGACTCTGCAATATATGTTCTTTATTAACGACAGAGTATACGGAAAGGCAGGAAACGTCGAATTGCCTGATGTGAGATTTGAACACGGGTTCATTCAGTATGGTATCGGTGCTACAAAAACATTTAAAGATACTGTCGCAGCATACGGACAAATGAACTTCCGTAACGGCGGTATAACAGGTATCGGCTTCCAGCTCGGTCTGCAATGGCTGTTTGATATGAAAAATCCGTTCGCTAATCACGAAAAAGCTAAAACAACGCAGGTTGATACTCCAAATGTTAAAAAGTATATACAGCCGAAACAAACTGCTGATAATAAATATATGGTGAAAAAGACTGTCAGGACATAACTAATACTATGAAATATAAGTCCTATACAAAAAAAATACTGATTTCTTTTATGGGCATTCTTGCCCTTTTGGCAGGACTTAATATTTTAGTCGACCCTTATAGTATCTTTAAATCACCCTCAATTGATAAATTTAATAAACAAAAGCCGGATGCAGCCAGAAATCAACGGGTTACTAAGGTTATATCTTTTAAACTCGAAAAACGACCCGTTGAGGCGGTTTTCTTGGGGTCTTCCAGAGTTAATGCAACAATATTAGAGGATTATTATTATAAAATTACCGGCGGGAAAATAGCTAAAAATATGGGCATGAATGCTCTGTCTCACGATGAAACCGTTAAAATCGGCGAAAATCTTGTTAAAATTCATCCCGAAATTAAAACAATATATGTCGGACTTGATTTTTTCCGCTTCCTTGAAAAAAATAAAGATAATAAAAGGGCAGTGCCGATTTCGGATAATAAAAATCTTACCATATCAGAGTTTAATCCCGTTGTATTATCTTTTAATACTACTATTTCCAGTTTTATTACAATTATAAAAAATGTTGAATATAATAATACAAAACCCTCTGCGTTTAATCCTGTTGAAAACTTTAAAACTAAACTCGGTTATTACGGAGGTAATTATTTTAATGCAGTTCTTGCCGAAAACGAAATTGAAAAATTAAAAATGTTTAAAAATAATATGGAAAAAAAAGGTTATAAAGTATATTTTTACTTAAATCCTACTCATGCTTTGGATTTATCGCTTATTAATCATTTGGGATTTTACCCGATTTATGAAAAGTGGAAAATATTGCTTGCGGATAATTTTGAATATATTGACTTCAATTTCGTTAACGAGGTTACAAGTGAAAAAATAAATATGAATACAAAATATTTCGTAGAAATGTCACATGCAACTTCGGTTTTCGGAAAACTTATTCTGGATTGTCTTATTCTGAATAAAAATCATTACGGTGTTTATACCGATAAAAAAAATATAAAAAATAATTTATTAAAGCAAAAAAAGGCTTTGATAAATTGGGAGTCGCAAAACCCCGAGTGGGAGGATGAAATTAGAAAGGTTATTGATAATGCTGTTTAATTCTATAGAGTTTTTATTTATTTTTCTTCCTATTACTTTTATTGTTTATTTTTATCTCAATAAAATGAAACTCATTAAACCTGCTTCGGCTTGGCTGGTTATTGCATCTTTAATATTCTATTCTTATTGGAAAATAGATTATCTTCCTTTAATATTAATTTCTATGGTGTTTAACTACTCTATAGGCTCTGTGCTTTCAAGTAATGATAATCTTAAAATTAATAAAAAATTATTAATGATTTTCGCAGTTGGTGCAAATGTGGCTCTGCTCGGTTATTATAAGTATTTTGATTTCCTTATACAAAATATTAATATGATTTTTAAACAGGATTTTAACTATATGCACATAGTTCTGCCTCTTGCAATAAGTTTCTTTACTTTTCAGCAGATTGCATACATTGTTGACAGCTATGAGGGTAAAACTAAAGAGTATGATTTTCTTACTTATGCACTTTTTGTTACTTTCTTTCCTCAATTAATTGCAGGCCCGATTGTTCATCATCAGGAAATGATGCCTCAATTCGCAAGTTTGAGAAACAGAATAATTAATCATAAAAATATATCAATAGGACTTTTTCTCCTCGCTATAGGTCTTTTTAAAAAAGTTATGATTGCTGATTTCCTTTCGCCGTTCGTTAAACCTGCGTTTGATGAAATTCAAATATTGACCTGCTTTGAAGCATGGTGCGCAAGTATCGCTTATACACTTCAGCTTTATTTCGATTTCTCCGGATATTGCGATATGGCTATGGGAATAGGTTATTTATTTAATATAAAACTTCCTCAGAACTTTAATTCACCTTATAAATCAGAAAGTATACAGGAATTCTGGCGCAGGTGGCATATTACTCTGTCTCGCTTCCTCCGAGATTATATTTATATCCCGCTCGGCGGGAACCGCCTCGGCGATTTTAAAACCTACCGCAATTTGTTTGTTACGTTCTTGATTGGCGGTATCTGGCATGGCGCAAATTGGACTTTCATTATTTGGGGCGCACTCCACGGTGTTGCTGTTTGTATTAACAGATTTTGGAAAAAACTTAATGTTAAACTTCCGCATTGGGTTTGCGTTGCCATGCTCTTCCTGTTTGCGGATATTACCTGGGTGTATTTTAGAGCGTCCTCAATACATAAAGCTAATCAAATAATTGCTTCTATGTTCGGTTTTAACGGTTTTGCGCCTGTTGTTATTGATAAACTCAGATTGTCTTTTGAAAACGGAAGTCTGAAATTGAGTCTGCTCCTTTTAATACCGTCTCTTATATTGATATTTTTCGTTAAAAATTCAACGGAGTTTGCTCAAAAGTTTAAACCCAATGCCGTTTATTTTACTGCAACTCTTTTAATGCTTTTAATATCAATACTCTCAATTAATAAGGTTTCCGAATTCTTGTATTTTCAGTTTTAGTTGTTGTATAATATATTTTGGAGATTTTCCGAATGACAACAAAAAAAATTTATACATGCTTTTGCACGGATTTTATACACGACGGGCATTTGAATATAATCAGAGAAGCACAAAAATACGGCGAAGTAATTGTGGGTGTGCTTTCTGACCGAGCAATGATAAGATTTAACAAATTTCCTACAATTTCTTTCGAAGAAAGGGTTAATCTGGTTAAAAATATTAAGGGTGTTTCTCAAGTTGTTATACAAGATGATGTTATGTATGACAAAATTGTTGAACAAATAAAACCTGATTACATTATCCACGGCAGTAATTGGAGTGAGGGTCCGATGATTGCAATTAAAAATAATGCAATCGAATTGATGAATAAATACGGCGGCGAGGTAATTGAAGTCCCGTATACGAAAAATGAAAGAATTAATTTAATTGATGAAAAATATGAGCTTAAACGCTCTATGCCCGAATTTAGAAGAAAAAGATTAAAAGAACTCCTAAAACTGCGCGATATTGTTAAGGTTATAGAAGTTCATAACGGATTAACAGGTTTAATTGCTGAAAAAACCGTTGTCGCCGATAATGCCCGGGGGGGGGAATTAGATCAGTTTGATGCAATGTGGATAAGCTCTTTGTGCGATTCCACTGCTAAGGGTAAACCTGATATTGAACTTGTCGACATGACATCAAGGTTTAGAACAATATCGGATGTTACTGAAGTTACTACTAAACCTATTATTTTTGACGGTGATACAGGCGGTTTAATCGAACACTTCGTTTATACTGTCAGAACACTCGAAAGAATGGGTGTTTCAGCAGTTATTATTGAAGATAAAGTCGGTTTAAAGAAAAATTCATTATTCGGCACTCAAGTTCCGCAAACTCAAGATACTATTGAACATTTTTGCAAAAAGATTTCTACGGCTAAAAGAGTTCAGTTAACGGATGAGTTTATGATTATAGCCAGAATTGAATCTTTAATACTTGAACAGGGAATGAATGACGCTCTGCTTAGAGCACACGCTTATGTTAAGGCAGGTGCGGACGGTATTATGATTCACAGCCGAAAAAAATCACCCGATGAAATTTTAGAGTTTTGCGATTTGTTTAGAAAAGAAAATACTTCGGTTCCTCTCGTTGTTGTGCCGTCTTCTTTTAATGTTATTACGGAAAAAGAACTTGCTGAACATGGCGTTAATATAGTTATTTATGCTAATCAACTAACTCGAGCAGCTTTCCCAGCAATGGAAAGCGTCGCTATAGATATTCTTAAATATCACAGAGCTAAAGAGGTTGATGACAGATTAATGCCTATTAAACAAATTATATCTTTGATTGATGAAATTGATTAGCGGATATCCAAATAAAAAAGGAAAAGAATATGAGTAAATTAGTTGTAATTAGCGGCGCTGCAGGCATGACGGGTTCAAAAACTTCGGAATATCTTTTAAATCACGGATATGTTGTAATCGGTTATGATAATTTTTTCTGCGGTTCAAGATCTCTTATTGAAAATCTTAATAAAAATAAAAATTTTATTTTCTTCGAATACGATATTAATAATAATTCGCAGATGGATGATTTGTTTGAATTTATTAAAGAAAATTATTCGGATTACGAAAAATATTTCATAAACTGCGCTGCCGTAGTTCATACAAAACATTTTTATCATCCTGATAATACATTTAAAACAAATGTTCTCGGAATGAAAAACTTACTTGACCGCTCAATTTTAAACGGTTTTACTAAGTATATTAACTGCTCTACAAGTGAAGTGTATTCAATGCACTCTTATCAAGAGGGCGGTGTGAAAGAAGAAGATGCAATATTGCTTGCTACTGCGGAAAATTCTTTGAGAACAAGTTATGCCGCAGGTAAACTGTTGACGGAATTTTTTATGAAAGATGCCGTGGAACAAGGTAAAATTAAAGGATGTTCTATCAGATTTGCTAATGTGTATTCTCCGGATGAGGTATATTCTGACCATATTATTCCCCATATCATTGACTCCGTCAGAGATAATAATAAGGTAGTGCTTCTTGAAAATGCTAAGGAAACAAGAAGAACTTTTTTGAATAACTACGACAGCTGTGCTGCTGTAGTTAAACTTCTTGAAAATGATAATTGCCTTGACGGAACAATATATAACGTCGGTACGGAAGAAGAAATATATATAACAGATTTGGTTGAAAAAATTGTTTCAATTATTGGAAAAGAAAAAACGGATGTTGAAATAGAATTCAAAGGAAGAAGAAGTGCTGATCCGCCAAGACGGCTTTTAAGTATTGCAAAAATAAAAAATCTTGCCGGCTGGTCGCCTAAAATATCTTTGGATGAGGGTTTAAAGGAATGTATAAATAAAAGAATTCACAACAATGAGGCGCTTGTATGAAACGCGCTGCTATTATTACAATTGCAGGTTCATGCACCAGATTTTCTAAATCCTTAGGCTTGAATGTTCATAAGGCTATATATTCTGAATGTGACCATAATCAGACAATATTGGCTTTTCAGCTAAATCTTGTAAGTAATTGCTGTGATGAGATAATCATTGTGTCCGGCTTTAAACATAATGAAATTGAAAATTATTTAAAAAATAATTTTTCACACCTTAATTATAAACTTGTATATAATGAACATTATTTGGATTACGGAAGCTGTTTTAGTTTGATTTTAGGCATAAATGCGATTTGTGATGATTTTGATGAAGTGATATTCATTGAGGGCGATTTGGTATTTGATACCGATTCCTTCGATAAATTGGTACATTCACCTAAAAATGTTATTACTGCTAATAATCATCTTATTGACTCAAAAACTGCCGTGATTTTCTATGTTAATGAAAAAAATGAAGTAAAGTACCTTTATGATGTAAATCATTTAACTTTGAAAATTGATGAACCGTTTATTAAAATCGGAAACTCGGGACAGGTTTGGAAGTTTACCGACTTGAAAAAATTAAAAAAGAATATTCTGAATTATACTTCAGTGCAATATAAAGGGACTAATCTTGTTCCTGTTAATGATTATTACCAAAATGTTGATTACGACAAAATAGAAATTATTGCTTTTAAGAATTGGTTTAATTGCAATACAGTTAAGGACTACCGCACAATGAAAGAATATATTGACAGGGGAAATAATAATGCAAAATTTATCTGAAAAATTAAAATTATTAAAGGAGAAAATTGATAATAAACAAACCGTTAAAATTGCAATATTAGGTTTGGGAAGTGTCGGCAATTATCTTTTAAATTATTTGAATGATTGGGAGTTTGATAATATTCAAATAAATATAGGCTGCAGAAATATTGAAAAAGCCGAAAAGGATGTTAACATCTCAAAGGTTGCTAATTTAATCAGAAATAATAAAACCAAAAACATTTATATTAATGAAGTAAATTTGGATAATATAATAACAATTGAAGAATTTATAAAAACAGTAAATCCTGACTTTATAGTAAATGCAAGCAGAGTCTATAGCGGACTTAAATATGGTTCAATATCCTGGAAAAATATAAGAGCATACGGTTTATGGACTCCTTTAGCAATGAAATATATTAAAAATATTATGACTGCGCATAAAAATACAAATTCTCATGCGATTGTTATAAATACATCATATTCAGATGCTGTTATCCCCTGGCTTAAAAGTGCGGGACAAAGCTATCCTGATTTCGGAAGCGGAAATTTAAACCATTTAATTCCTCGTATAAAAATGGCGGCGGCAAAACAGCTAAATGTCAATGATATATCAAATATAAGTGTAATATTGGCGGTAAGCCATTTTCATGATGTGGTTATCAGTAAAGAGGGGCATGTTGAGGGTGTTGAACCGTTAATTAAAATATTTTATAAAAATGAAATAGTGCAAATTGATTTGAATAAAATCTGGAAAGATTGTGCTATTGAAATGCCTGTTGACGCAAAAAGAAATATGATGAATGCAAGTTCTAACTTTGAAATTATAAGAAAAATAATACTCGCCTTAAAATACAAAACAATTCAAATACTCCATATTCCCGGTGCATTTGGAAATATTGGAGGGTATCCCGTTAAAATAGACGGAATGAAAGTAGAGGCGGATTTATTTCAAACATATTTTTCAAAAGAAGACATGTTTTTAGTAAATAAAAAATCTATTTATCTTGACGGTATTGAAAAAATAGAAAAAGGCTCTTTATTTTATACGGACGAATTAACAGAAAAAGTGAAAAAAGCATTTAACGTAACTATACCGAAAGAAGTTAAATATAAAGATATAGAAGAAACAGCAAATTATATTATTAAAAATATTATAGAACCTCAGACGGAAAGAATTATATAATGAGAATTGCCGTATTATCAGATATACATGCCAATTTAACAGCCTTGAAATCAGTTTTAACTCACTGCAGACAAAATTATAATGATGTTAAAATTATACAGCTGGGCGATTTTATTGATTACGGTATGAGACCTAATGAAGTTATATCAGAACTTGTTAATATTAGAAATAATATAATCGTGAATATTAAAGGTAATCACGAACGTGCTTTATTGGGTTATGAAACTGACAGATTTTCTTGCACAAGAGGACTTGACGCTAATAATTATACAAAAACAATATTAAATGAAAATTCACTTGATTTTATTAATAAAACAACTAATGACTTCGTTGAACTTGATTTATCGGGGAAAAAAATATTGTGCATTCACGGAGATTTAACTGATATATATTGGGGAAAAATGACGGATGATGAAATCAAAAATCCCGTATATGAAAAATATGACATTGTTTTATCCGCACATACACATATTTCAGCTTTAAAAACCGTAATTAATTCAAATAAAACCCATAAGACATTGTTTATAAATTCCGGTTCCGTAGGTCAGCCAAGAAATCTTAATCCAAATGCACAGTACTGTGTGATAGATTTAGATAGTCTTTCAGTGTTTTTTCACTCTATACCTTATGATATAGAAACGGAACAAAATCTGTATTCCGGACAGATAAACGATTACTATAAAATAAGATTGAGAAAAGGTGTTTAATCATCTGCGTATAACATTTCAGTGTATCCGTCATCAGGATAGTTATACCAAAAACTACCTATATTCTCATAACTTTTCGGAAAAGATTTCCAATCTCCGAACATTTTTTCAAGATGTTCTTCGTACTTGTTTGGTACGGGGAAATTATATCCCTCAAATTCTAATGTTTTTAACGGAAAAATTGATTCATATTCAAATGAAATATAGTCGTGAAAAAATTGGGGTAAAGTATGAGTAAAATCTATTCCAAAAAACAATACGGGATTTTCCGGTGTATTATTTTTATCGATTAAGCCTTCGTCTTCTTCAAATTTTATTATGTCCTTTTTTGCCTGCGCAAATTCTTGCTTTGTATAGAATGTTTTATTATATTTTTTTTCAAAGCGTTGTCTTGCTCTGTTAAATTTTTCACAGATTATATCATTAAGTTCGTCTGTATAGTCTTTTGACGGATATTTATCGACAGGGAAAATATCAAGTCCAATATTGATATTTTTTTGTCTTATTCTTATTTGAAAATTCGGACAATCCAGTCCCATTACATATTTCCTTGCAAAAAGATTTGTTCCTTTTAATTCTTCATCTAAAATTTTGTTCAGCTTTTCAACATCATCTCTTAAAATACAAACATCAACATCATCATCCCATGGAATAAAACCTTTATGTCTGACGGCACCTAATAAAGTTCCGCTTTCAATCCAGTAATTTATATTATTCCGTTTGCATATATCGTCAAAAAGTTTTAGCATTTCTAAGATTTGTAATTGAATTTGTCTTAATTTTCCTTTTGTTTTTGGAATATTATTAATATCCACAATATAATTTAATAACGTATTTGTTCCGTCTGCTTTTTTATAAAGATTAATATGCAAATTCTTAATTTTTAGCTTCAGACATAGTATTTTGAAAACAATATGCTTATAATCATCAGTAAGATATCTGTCAAAAAGTTTCATTTTAATGCTTCCCTATTTTAATTCACAAATTAGAGTACATTATTCATTATTCCCCCCCCCGAGAAAAGTCAAATTGTTAAGTAAAAATTTAATATTGGTTTTTTTAAAAGATGGGAGAACTACTGTTGTTTTCTGTAAAGAAACACTTGGTTTGATTATTTGGATTACATAGTTTGAGTATGATGCGGCGGGGCGAATTTTTCCGCCCCGCCGCATCATACTTAATTACATTGCTACTAATGATTTTTTAGTTTGAGATATCAATAATTTTATCTGATTTCTTCCGTCAAGATTGTTTGAGTTTTGCCTTTTAAAGAATTATTTGTTTATAAAACTGATATCATCATCGGTGAAATATTCTTCTGCAACAGAATCGGCCATAACTACATCATTAACAACCGTGGGGCGACCTTTAACTACACCGGTTTTATATAAATTCTCTGCAGTTTGTGCTTCACTTTCAAGAATATTTTCAAAATACGCTTTTAACATGCCTTCTTTGTCGCCATTTTGCAAAAGTTCACCTATTTCTTTTGCTCTTGTAGCTTTTTCCATGGTGCCTGCCATATATTGCTCGGCTTTAATTGCTTGATCGCTTCCCGGCCGATACATACCTTGCTTGTTAATTACATCTTGGTATATTTTTTCATTAAATTTTGAACCGTCGCCAAACAATAAATTATCTACTTGCTCTTTATAATTTCCAAATTTATCCAAGGTCGCTTTTTTATTAATTTCAAAACATTTATCGGTAGTGTCAAAAGTTCCGCCGTTTTCTTGATATGTATATTTGTAACTATCAATCATTTGTTGTTTTAATCCGTCAACACCATAGGTTCTTGCCATATCTGAAGCTTGATTAAAATGCTCTAATTCGTGTCTTATTTCAACTTCAATATTTTTTCCGAGTCTTCTCATTGCGCTTTTACCCTCGGGAGTTAAAAGTTTTTCAGGTATATCAACTTTACCTGATACGTTATCGTAACTTGGCATACCCAAGCCGTCTTTGGAAAATTGTACTTCGGGCTTTACTACTAATCCCATTTCATTGCCTATCATTTCATAATTAATTAAAGTGTCGGCTTTGGCAAATTCAAGTTTTACATCTGAAAAACTATGACAATTTTTCAAATTAGATAATAATTCAGTATTCAATCCAACAGCGCCTTTGCCATAGTGAGCAAATCTTGAAACTTGTTTGAATGCTTTTGGCGCAAAAGGTAAAGATAAAGCTAAATCTACGCCATCTCCGCCTATTTGTTGCAAGTCTTCACGAACTTCATTATATCTTCCCGCTTTATTGTCTTTTACGGTTTCAACAACATCAACTGCTGTTTTACCAACAGCGTAACCTGCAAAACCTAAAGCTAAAATCGATGCAGCAGTTGCTGAAGCCACACCGATTATTGGAGCGCCTGCAATAAGAAGGGAAGTAGCACCCACGGCAAGTATGCTTTTAACCGGATGTTTAATAATTGAGGTTACCATATTTTTAACTTTATCGACAAAACCTTTGCCAATCAGTTTAGCACCTTCTTTAAAACTTACTTTTTCTTCTGAATTATTCTTTGAAATACTTGTAAATTCATCGTATTTGGGGTCAGTATTGATAATTTCACCATTATCTTTTTTGACGGTATTTTGATTGTTAGCTCCTGTCACTAAATTATAGTTTGGTAAATTGACTGCATTTAATGCCATACACACAACTCCTTACTTTTGTTTATAATATATACAAGTGTTTTTAAATGAAAGAATTGATATTTTATTAAGAATTTTTAAACAATATAAAAATATTACTTCTGCCATTTTTGCTTTTTTCTCTAAACAGACTTTTTCGTAATAATTGCAAAGTAACATGATAAACCAGAAAAAGTAACACAAATTTCGTGGAAATAAAATTAGTTATAATTTAATAGAGACTTTTAAAATTAATATCTGTTTATTTAAATGGCAAAAAGATTTATTATAAGGGCGATAGAGCCGCTTCCATCAAAAGGAGAATGAGGTAATCGAAATCTCCCAAATGTCCGGTTATTAGGATAGAAAAATTCGCAAATTTCCCAATAAATCTTTTATATATACCGTTACATACAGAGTTTTTAATAACAATTTATTACATATTAGTCGTATAAAAGTCCAAATTGACCGTTTTGCTGCTTAAGATAATCAAACAACTTCCGACTTGCTCAACGCCCGGCTGATTACCACATTTCTCTCACAATGACTTAACTACGCTTTCTACCAAACAGTCTTTAAAATACAACCTGTGAGATTTCGAGACAAAAAAACAGGCATTCAGCCTGTTAAATGGTGCCACGTCTCACTCTGCCGACGTAAAAGGTACAGTGTACCTTTTACGGAGAGGTGTAAAGAGACACTTAGTTTGATTATTTGAATCACTTAGTTTGATTATTTCGGAAAGATAATTGCAACTTCTCCTACTTTATCGCCTTTATTATCTACTAAGTCAAAAATGTTGTTGGAATTATTCTCGTTATTTTTTATATAGTATCTGCGTGGGAATTCTACAGGCATGTTATCGGAATTATTTAATATAGTGTCTGTATTATCACGCATAGATGCTGTCCAATTTATTGAAAATTCAGGTTTTTCATCTCCCATACCTTCAATAGCTTCGACATCATAGTGCTTGCTTGGGTCTAAGCCTCTAAATTCAACTTGTCCACCTGTACCTTTTTTAAAATCGCCTATTTGTACGCCTGTTTCAGAGTCAAACAGCCCGTATGCTCTTTCGGCACAGGCATGAGGTATTATAATTCTTCTTGGTTCAGGATTATAACAACTTGTTCAGG
>CANPYB010000006.1 GCA_947587605.1 Candidatus Gastranaerophilales bacterium | reverse complement strand
TCTTGTAATTTCGGATTTTCTTCGAATAATTCTTTAACTTTATCTCTGCCTTGACCGAGTTTTTCATCATTATAGCTAAACCAAGCACCTGATTTTTTAATGATATCAAGGTTAACAGCCATATCTAAAATACAGCCCGATTTGCTTATACCTTTTCCGTAAATTATATCAAATTCAGCTATTCTAAATGGCGGAGCTACTTTATTTTTAACAACTTTAACCTTAACTCTGTTGCCGATTTCTCTGTCGTCTTTTTTAAGAGTTTCAATTCTTCTGATATCAAGTCTGATACTTGCGTAATATTTAAGCGCGTTACCACCCGTTGTAGTTTCGGGATTACCGAACATAACACCTATTTTTTGGCGCAATTGATTGATAAATATAACGGTAGTATTGGTTTTGCTGACAATACCCGTTAATTTTCTTAAAGCCTTTGACATTAAACGAGCTTGAAGCCCCATTTGTTTATCCTCCATAGCGCCTTCAATTTCGTCTTTAGGTACGAGTGCGGCGACGGAGTCCACAACAACAATATCAACGGCCGCGGAACGGACAAGTTCTTCGGTAATTTCAAGTGCCTGTTCACCCGTATCAGGCTGAGAAATTAAAAGTTCATCAACATTAACACCAAGATTTCTTGCATATTCGGGGTCAAGAGCATGTTCAGCGTCAACAAATGCTGCAATTCCGCCTTTTTTTTGACATTCCGCAACAATATGCTGAGCCAGTGTCGTTTTTCCGCTTGCTTCAGGGCCGTAAACCTCTATTATTCTTCCTCTTGGAACTCCGCCTATACCGAGCGCCACATCTAATGATAACGCTCCTGTCGGTATAGTTTCCACATTTACCGCGGGTTTATCACCTAAGCGCATTATGGAGCCTTTTCCAAAATCTTTCTCTATCTTATCTATTGCAACTTTTAATGCTTTTTGTCTTTCTTCCGAAACATTTACCGTTGTTTCTTCTTCTTTTTCTTTTACTGCCATTTTAGTTTCCTTTATATCTACATTAAATATTATATCATTTACTCGCAAATAAAAGTATTAATTTACCTTTTGAAACATTTTAGTTTTTTATGGCAATAAATATATTAAATTATGTTTTATAATAAATAAGAAGTAAGGTAATAAAGAAATGTTTGGTTTAGAGTTTAGCGGCATATCAGATTTACCACACAATTTTGAGCAGACGGCAGCAGACCTTGAAAGTTTGGATGCAGTTTTTTTCCGAAATCTGGAGACAGGACGGGAAACATTTGAATTAACTTGCGCTGCCGACCGTTTCAGAAGCGATTTACAACTTCTTGAATTAAATGCATTTTCCTCTGATAACCAAAATTTACTAAAAAAATTAAGTACCTTACGTAATAAATCATATAAAGTTACATCTTCGGAACAACTTGAAGCATTAAAAAAACAATTAGAGCAAATAAAAAGCTCGCAAGCATCATTACAGGCAGCAAAAACAGCACAGGCAGAAATAGCCGTAAAACAAGCAGCTGCAAAGCCAATAATTACTGATGTCCCGCACGAAATTACCGGCCCGGTTAAATTATCAGTTCAAAATCCGACAGTGCCGGCTAAAACCGTACTTGACGAAGCTGCCATAAAAGCCGAAGCTCAAGCAAGAACACAAGTTCAGCAGCAAGCAGCTATAAATGCCGAAAAAGCTCAAAAATTTTATTCGAATTTAAGCGACGCTGCAACAGGTAAATCTGCTGCTGAAAGCGCTAAAATTTTTGAAGAAGCTGCCGTAAAAGCAAAAGCTGCAGTTAATAAACCAATAACTCAAACAATCAATAATGCTGATGATATTGTTAAAAATAATAAAAGTATAAAAGAAACAGTATTAAAAGTAATAAAATCAAAAAAATTCAAATACGGAGCAATTGCCGCAGCAGTTATTATTGCGGGAACTGCAATTTTTACTTATTTAAAAAAGAAAAACGAAAAAAAACACAATCTTAATACCGTTAAATAAATTTTTCGCAACATAATTAATTTTTTTATGCAAATATAATATTTTTTTGCTAAAATTATTCCTGTATTTATTAAGGGGATATTTTATGAAAAATAAGATAATTATGTTTTGGGCTATAGTAATAATAACTATAATATCCGCAGTCATAATAAAGGTAAAACCTATTCCGTTAGGATTGGATTTAGTCGGGGGTTCAAGAATTGTACTTGAAGCACAGACTACAGATACAATATCAGAAATAACACAGGATATGATGGACGGATTAAAAGCAGCACTTGAAAACAGAGTCAATGCAATGGGTGTATCCGAAACCATGGTTCAGCAAATGGGTGATAAACGTCTGCTTATCGAAATCCCTAACATTTCAGATCCTAAACTTGCAAGAGAATTTTTAGGTGAAACCGCGGAATTGGAATTTAAAAAACCGATACTTGATGATAACGGAAACGTAAAAGGCTGGGAGCCGTCGGGATTATCGGGTGAGGACTTAAATAAAGCTCAAGTCGGAACCGATGCTGCCGGCAGATGGCTTATATCTCTTGAATTTAACGGCAAGGGCGCTCATAAATTTGCAAAATTAACACGCGAGTTTAAAGGATTTCCGATTGCTATTTATTTTAACGGAGAAAGCGTATCAGAACCTGTTGTTCAACAGGAAATTACGGGCGGTAATGCTCAAATAACAGGTGAATTTACACATGATGAAGCTAAAAAAGTTGTTGACCTTTTAAATGCAGGCGCGCTTCCCGTTCCAGCCGAAATTATTGAAGAAAATACAGTCGGCCCGACTTTAGGTGCAGATTCTCTGCATAAGAGTAAAACCGCAGGCTTTATCGGAATTATTGCTGTTATGTTATTTATGATTTTCTGGTACAGAGTCCCCGGTTTAATTGCTAATATTGCACTTATTGTTTATTCTTTAATAGTTTTTGCAATATTCAAAACAATCCCCGTTACGCTTACTTTAGCAGGTATTGCAGGATTTATTTTAAGTATAGGTATGGCAGTTGACGCTAATATATTGATTTTTGAACGTACAAAAGAAGAATTAAAATCGGGCAGAACATTGTTTACAGCAATCAACTCCGGTTTTGACAGAGCGTTTACAAGTATTTTTGACTCTAATATGTCTACAATAATTATTTGTGCAATATTATATTTCTTAGGTTCAAATATTGTTAAAGGATTTGCACTTACGCTTGCAATAGGTGTTATGGTTAGTATGTTTTCCGCTATTACGGTTACTAAAAACCTTATGCACCTTATCTTTGGTACGGGACAATTAAAATACCCCGCATTATTCGGACTTAAAGAATCTGATATAAATGAAGCCTATGAAGCGTCCGAAACTAAACGCGAAAAAGCTAAATTCGGAGTACTTGATTAATTAAGAGGAGATTATAAAATGTCATATAGTGTTTTTGACGCAAAAAGATATGTAAATGTAATTAAATACAGATGGCTGTGGCTGTGTATTTCTTTTATATTCCTGCTGCCCTGTATTATTGCTATGTTATGGTCAGTAAAAGTTTACCCTACTCACACCCCGTTACTTGTGGGTATTGATTTTACGGGCGGTACTATTATTCAATATTCCGTTAATAAAGAAATTTCCACTAATGAAATCGGTAAAATCAGACTGGATTTATCAAAAAACAATATAGAAAACCCCGTTATTCAAGTATTAAAACCAACTACAACAGATAACAATTCAAATATTAAAAATATTATATCCATCAAAACTAAATTTTCACAAGACGGTCAAAATGAAACCATAGATAAAGTGAGTGAAGTATTAAAAGTTGATTATCCGGATGCCCAGCTTATTCAAGTTAATTCGGTAGGTCCGCTTTTAGGCAAGCAGTTATTTATTAATTCTTTAATAGCTATATCACTTGCTCTGCTTGGTATTGTAATTTATTTAACCATAAGATTTCATATAGAATTTGCGGTTGTAGCCTGCATTGCACTGTTTCATGACGTATTAATTACCGTCGGGGTATTTTCAATTTTAGGATTGTTCTACGGCGTTACCGTTGACAGTTTATTTATTACCGCCATTCTTACAGTTCTGGGCTACAGCGTTAACAATACCATCGTCGTATTTGACCGAGTAAGAGAAAACTTAAAATTTTATTCCAAAAAAGCTACTTACGATGAAATAGTTAATGTTTCTGTTAATCAGACACTTGCAAGAAGTATAAATACATCATTAACAACATTATTAACTCTTGGCGCACTGTACTTCCTTGGCGGAGTTACAACAAAAGATTTTGTACTCGTTATGATAATCGGTGTTATTGCAGGAACATACTCCAGCATATTTGTTGCCAATACTTTAATTGCACTTTGGAATGAAATCCAAACCAAAAAGACAAAACAACGCACGGAAGCATAAAATGACGGAATATAAAGCGTTATCGGAATTTATACGCGAGCAAAGAGAAAAAGCAGGTTTATCCGTTACAGGGCTCGCTAAAAAAACTGCATTATCCGTTGAGCAAATTGAAGATATAGAAGCGGGTAAAGAACTGTTTTTACCTGCTACCGTAAGACAAAAACTTGCGAAAGGCTTAAAACTAAATCCTATTGATATAAAACACTATGAAAGAATACTTATTGGGTCTTATGATAAAGTTACCGATAAATATATTAATGACGTAAAACGCTTAATATTAGAGGGTGAAACGGAAAATTTAATCTGTCCTATTTGCGGCGCTAAATTAAATACTAAAGTTATCAGACTGTTAGACCTTGAAGATAAAATTGCATTGCACCCGAAAGCACAATGCAGTAAATGTTCATTTCAGATTAAGTAACCGTCTACTCCTCTTTTACTTGCTTTTTTGAATAAAGGGTTACTGACATTTTTATTAAAAGATAGTCTTCATTTCCCGAAAATGCAGTAACATCAAGATTTGATATTGATATTAAATAAGGAAAAGAAGTTGTAATTTCATTTAAAAATGTTTTTAGTTGAGAGTATGTGGCAACGAAAAAGAATTTTAATTCACATACATTATAAGTATCCGAAAAATTATTATAAATTGCACTGTCAGCAGGCTTCATATCATATTCGATAGATCTTATAAGCAATCCGTTATATTGTGCACGTTTAATGATATCATCAAACATTGTGCCAAACTTGCCTAAGTTTTCATCACTGTTTACATTATCCGTTAAATATATCTGTTTTAAGGATTGTATTTGTATATCTTCCTGTTTTTGTTTTTCTTTTGCTTCATTATATTGTTCTTCAAGTTTTACAACTTCATTAGTTTCATTAAGAATTTTTGTTTTAACATTTTGATAATTAGTTATGGCAGGAGCTGCAAATAAATAAATTATAATTGCAAATATTAAAACCGAACCAAGTAAAATTATTAAAACTAATTGACTGTTTTTTTTATTCATATTGTCCTCTATATTTTTAAATTATTATATTACCGGAGGCGGAGGAGCCATTGTACTTCCGCTGTTAGTCGGAACCGGAACAACCGCAGGCTGTACATTACTTGTAGCAGGTACTACATTTGCTGATGCAGCTGATGTATTTTGAACATCACCGCCGTCATCCTCCATATAGATATCATGACTTGAAGTTTTTATTTCAAATGTATATCCGTTAGGTATTCTGTTTATTTTTGTATCATACTCAGTGTTAATTGAGAGTTTTGATAAAGTTAAATCACCGTTTTTCTCTCTTAAACCTTTAACAAAAGTATTAACGGATTCACTTGATTTTGCCTCTCCCGAAATACCTATTCCTCCTTCACCATTTGTTTTGAATTTTTTAATATATATTGATTCCGGAGTTTCGGTTGAAAGCGCATTATAAACATTAACAATTGCGGTATTGTTATCAACTATTTGTTTTAAAACGGGGAAAATACTTGCATTTCTGTTCTTTTGATTTCTTTTTAACCTTTGTTCATATTTTTCTTTTTTTTGTTTTATCTTTGCAGAATTATCAGAAGCATTGTTAGATAACGAATTCATAATTAAATTTATTATCATTCCTAAAATTAAGCCTAAAATTATTGCCAATGATAAGAAAACTATAATAAATCTCACCATTTCAACTTCATATCCGAACACTTCAAGTTTTGCCGCCTTTATTCTTTCAGGCGGAAGAAAATTTATATTCAACGGATATTCATCATATTCCGCAACCGCAGAACCTACTGCTTCTATGGTCAGATAAGATATCATATTGGTATCAACATCACTGCCGAAATTAGATATTTCTATAAATTTTTCATCTGAGTTTATACTTTTATTTATAAAATCTATTTCGCCTGCGAAATCAAGCAGTTCTGAAAGGTTTTCCGCGTCAACTTCATCAGTTTCACTTATTATAAGTAATGTTTGAGGATTATGCTGTGATATTGAATTTGAAGCTATTTTTGATATGGCCGCATTTACTTCCTCCGGTGAAAATGATTTTACTGCCAGAGGTTCTTCGTAATAATCTATTAATATATTACTTTCAAGATAAAATGTTGAACAACTGTTTGGTGTTACTAACAGTATTGTTGTTCTTTCTTCTTTTTCAACATATTTTGAAAATCTGTCACAGAATTGTATTGACCTTAACAAGGAAGAATATGAAGAATCTATCCTTTCCAATTCACAATTCAAATTATCAAAAATTTCTATAAATTTAGATACCGCTTTGGATTGAATCGCACCGTATGCAACTTTTTTTTGTCCGCCGGTTTTATTGGAAGCAATTTTAGAATATGAAATAATCGGTTCGTTTCTTTTAAAGATGTATAAATCTTCTATTTCCGACTGTAAATTTTCTATTATAAACGGTGTTTCCGATTCACTATCTATTGCGGTGATACCAAAATGAACATTCGGTAAATTTAATGTAACTGCACACTGTTCAGGGTCGAGTCCCGCTTCATCAAATAGTCCCTCAATAACCTCTCTCAGTTCATCATAATCTATTATTTCTCTTATTGCATTATTATATTTTACATTGCCGGATACATATTTTTCTACAGATTTTGTATGACTGTTTACACAAACAAGTTCTATAAAATTGTTTGATGAAATACTTATCCCGATATGTGTCTTTTTCTTAAATCCGACTTTATCTAACAACTCACTCATAATTAACCTGTTTTTTTATTCCCTTTTAATAATAACAATAATAGACTAATATTAAAATTAAGGCAACAAAACTATTAGATTATTTTTTATGAATAAATACTCCGTTTAATGTATAATAATATCTATGGAATATTATGTATACGGAAGAAATAATGTTACGGAACTGTTAAGAAACGGTTCAAGAACTATCAGTAAAATTATTTTAATGAAAGGTCAAAATAATAACGCTAAATTTGCCAAAATAATTAATTTGGCAAAAGAGCGCGGTGTTATTTTTCAATTTCTGCCAAAAGAAAAATTTAATCAATTTGGTGATATAGCTCATCAGGGTGTAATTGCGTATACTCCGCCCGTAAAATTTGTTGAGTTTGAAGAATTTATTAACAATAAAAACAAAGAAAAAAAATATAAAAAAATTATTATTTTAGACGGAATTGAAGACCCTAACAATTTCGGGTCTATTATAAGAACTGCCGTTTGTGCAGGTTTTGATGCCGTTATTTTTCCCTCAAGACGTAATGCCTCCGTTAACGCTGCGGTTGAAAAATCATCAGCCGGAGCAGTTAATCACATAGATTTAATTATGGTTAATAGCCTTACTGCCATTATAGATAGGTTAAAAGATAACGACTTTTGGATAATTGCAACGGATATTAATGCTAAAGATAATTATTACGACATTGATTATTGCAATATGAATTTTGCAATAGTCCTTGGAGCCGAAAAAGACGGTATTTCTACCGCTATTTTAAAGAAATCGGATTTTAAAATTAAAATTCCGATGTTAAATAATTTTAACTCTTTAAACGTAGCAAATGCCGCAAGTATTGTTATTTACGAAGCTTTAAAGCAAACAATACAAAAAACGGGGAATGTTGTATAATATTTTATTATTGGAGGCGTAATGGCTGAGGAGCAGGATAAATACACTTTAAATGATATAGAGCCCGACGAATCGGAATTTAATATTCTTGCAGATGACGAAGATATTATGAACGCTGTTGAAGAACCGAAACTGCCTGAAACTCAAAACAGTGCGATTGCTGACGATTCCGTTAAAATTTATCTCCAGCAAATCGGTAAGATAAAATTGTTAAACAATGAAGAAGAACTTGAAGTCGCTAAAAAAATTAAAGAAGAAAATTCGGAAGAAGCTAAAAAACAGCTTGTTAACGCCAATTTAAGACTTGTTGTAAGTATAGCCAAAAAATATATAGGCAGAGGGCTTTCTTTCCTTGATTTAATTCAAGAGGGCAATATGGGACTTATGCGCGCAGCTGAAAAATTTGATTATTCCAAAGGTTATAAGTTTTCTACTTATGCAACCTGGTGGATACAGCAGGCTATTACCCGTGCTATTGCAGATAAATCAAGATTAATAAGACTTCCCGTGCACATGATTGAAACATTAAGTAAAATTAAAAAAATATCCCTGGATTTAACAATTGAAAACGGTATGGCGCCTACCAAGGAAGAAATAGCCTATAAAATCGGCATGAGTCCTCAAAAATTATCGGCGCTGATAGAATCCGCGCAAGGCACTATAAGTATGGAATCACCTGCCAATCAAAAGGATGATAATACCAAATTATCCGATTTTATTGTGGATGAAACAACTCTTTCACCGGATTCTAAAGTCACACAGGATAATTTATTCTGCGACATAAAAAAAATGCTTAACCACTTAAGCGAAAAAGAACGCAATGTACTTATAATGCGTTACGGGCTTGATGATAACGGCGAGAAAAAAACTCTTGAAGAAATAGGAAGTTACTACGGAGTTTCCCGTGAACGTATCCGCCAGATTGAAAACAGAGCTATGAGCAAATTAAAAAAACTCTGCCGTAATAATAATATTACTAAAAATTTAAAAAATTATATATAATGTCCCCTTGAACTAAAATGTGCTATAATTTTTGCATAGTTTTATGGAGCTTTTTAAATTGAAAGAAATTTCTTCAGATAAATTTGCAAGTGTTATAGCAAGAATTTTAGATGATAAACAGGGAAAAGATATTAAAATTTTAAATATTTCCAACATCTCCGTTCTGGCAGATTACTTTGTTATTTGCTCATCAGACTCAAGCACACATGTTAAATCGCTCACGGGTTACATTAGAGAAAAAATAAAAGAACATTTTAACAGAATACCCATTGGTGAAGAAAATGACTCTAAAAATCGCTGGAATTTACTTGATTATGGTGATGTCATTGTTCATGTTCTGCATAGAGAAGAACGTGAAACTTATGCGCTGGAGAGGTTTTGGAACCATGCTTTCTGCATGGAGGAATCCGAGTGGAAACAAAAATCACAAGAGTATTCTGATTATAATGTATAACTAACTTAAGGAGATAAAATGAAAAAACTATTTACAGCCTTTCTGTTTTTGATGGCAATGGGGTTATTTACAACCGCAAACGCTGATGAATTTGATAATTTAGAGGGAATAACGCCTGCTCAAAAAGAGCAAATCTCTCAAATTCAACTTGTTTATAAACAGGAATATAATGCAAACGAAACAAAAATTATGGATTATACAAATAAATTAAATCAAATTAAACAAGAAGCAAATCATGACCCTTCTCAACAGGCTCTTTTAATTGGTGCTTACGAAAGAAATATTAGTGCACTTAAATCACGTCAAGAACAATTAAAACAGGAAACAGATGAGAAATATAAATCCGTCTTGACAGAAAAGCAATTTCAGCAATATCTCACTCAGCAAATTAAAGTTGAAAATGCTTTTAATGATTTCTTAAAAAAATAAAAGGAGTAAATTATGAAAAAGAAATTGTTTGGTATATTTACATTAATATTTTTATTGGTTTTTTCCTTTGTATCAAATGCTTTTGCTTATGTAAATTCAAAAGGCGATATGAACTTAATAATAAAAAAATTAGACCAGCTTTATGCTTTTGATTGTTCGACTTTTATTAACAAGGGCGAATTAATAGGAAACAAACTTGAAAGTTTTAACTTTTTAACAGCTACTTACAAAAGACAAGTTTCTCTTACAAGAGAAACTATTGCCAATTCAATGAATAAAATTGACATTGTTCAAAATTCCGAAGATTTTTCCGATACGGATAAGGAAATGCAAATAAATCAGCTTTATAAAGATTGTAATTCCGCAATTGCAGATTTACACAATAAAACAATGAATTACTTACTGGATTTAAGAGCAGAATTACCGACAATTACTTATGACAGGTATAAAGCTAAATTTGATGCTTATTTTAACTCACTCCATATAGGTGTCAGAGATTAGCTTATAATACACGAAAGGAGAGTGTATGAACAAAAAATTATTAACAAGTTTTTTTGCTGCAGGTGCTATTTTTGCAATTAATGCAAATTTTGTATCTGCTGAGGAAACAGCACAGGTTACAACACCAAATACAAACTATGAAATATCAAAACCAATGACCTATAAATATATTGGCGAAGTACCGCCTGCACTTAAACATATGGGACCCGGACCGCAAATAAATAAAAAACATCCGATAAAATTACACGGTCCTTATGAACTTGCAAATAGACAAGCGGATTTTGAAAAAAAATTAAATTTAACAGAGGAACAAAAAGCGAAAATTGCTGAAGTTAAAAAACAAAATGAAGAAAAATTAACCGCCATTTCCGCTCAAATTAAAGAAAAAAAACAGCAGATTAGGGATACTATAGAAAATACAAAACTCTCGGATGAAAAAAAATCCGAAGAAACTGCAAAACTTTTAAAAGAACTTGACGCGCTTAAACTTCAAGCAAAAGATTTGCGTAAAGAAAATTATTCTGTTTTTGAAAATAATTTAACCGAGCAGCAAAAAAAAGAATATAAAAAATTAGTAGAAAAATACAAAAAAGATATGGAAAAAAGCAGAAAAAAATTTGAAAAGATGAAGAAAAAGCATCCTCATCCGAGAAGAGAAATCGGTTTGCCGGTTCAACCTAAACCGCAGCCAGAAACAAAATAAAATAAAAGGAGCCATTTGACTCCTTTTATTTTACCCATTTAAAGCTCTGTACATAATTTGATGAATTAATATTTCCGTTTATAATAGCTTGGAATGTTCTTGAATCATAATCACCGTTTGTAAAAGGCGGTATTTTTTCAACGTCTTCAATAAAGTCTTTACGCCCGAAATCCAAAAGCGATATTCCCGGAATTAATCTGAAGAATGTATTTAATGATGTATTTCCTACAGCACCAAAAATTGTTGAAATTCTTTTTGATAATTTACCTAATATTTCCATATTAGCGGAACTATTGGAAATATCGTAGCTGCCATGAATATACAAACTTAAATTTTCGCCCGTTGAATATATTTCAATATTATCAGCTATACCGTTATTAATTTTACAACTTCCGCTAATATTAGAAAAATAACCTGTTTTAACCAAATTCAGCAATTCCAATATACTGTTTAAAGTAAATCCTGTTATTCCGCTTTTAATTATATTACTTGCGCGAAGCAGATACTCAAGCGAGCCGAGTTTCGGCATTCTTCCGTCAAGTATTTCAAAATAAACAAATCCCGACATATTTTTAATAATTTCTTTATCGGTCGCTCCTTTTGATTGAAGTATTATTTTTCCGTTCGCACTTCCGTATATCTGATCTTTAGCGTCAAAAAGATTTTCCGCCGCATAATTTGCATCCACGTTATTTAATTCAAAATCGCAGTCAAATTCTGTATTTACAAGGTTATATAGCAGTTTGCCGTTAACTTTACCCGTCCCGATTTCCACATTGATTTTATCAGCTTTGAATACACCGTTTTTATCTATTGAAAATTTACTTGTAAAGTTATTCGCAATCAAATTTTTAAATGTTACTGTTTTTACGTCTAAAAATCCGTTTTCAATTGACAGCCCCGACAAATCAAGATTTTTTATCTTATTATTTGTATTCATTGCCTTATGCACCTGTGTAAGACTTTCAAAAAACTTGTTATCATCAAACTGCTGAGCATATATGTTTAAAGATTTTATTATAGGTCTTGCGCTGATTTTATTTTCCAATATTGAATTAACTTGGATTTTGCCGTCTGACATAAACCCGAACAAACTCAAATCAATTTTATCGTTTTTTGCGGATACTTTTATATTTTTTAATAACGTATCAAAAAGCGGTATATCAATATTATGACAGTCTATTTTTCCTAAAATCTTTCCCGTTTGTGTTTTTGAGTCCGTAATATATTTTAAATCACAGTTAAAAGAACCTTGCTTTAATATTTGGTTTTTCAAAAACAAATTTAACAGTCTTGCAGGCAGATTTTTATTGGTTTTTACATATATCTCTTGCGGGATTATTATATTATCACTTTTTACTTTTAATATAGCATTTGCGTTTGCAAAAATTATCGGATAAGTTTTATTATTTTGCGATGAAATATATTTTGTATAATTAAATTTTTTAACATTTATAATATCTTCATTTATGTCTATGTCACTTACAAATTCACGTTTTTCGGTTGTTTCACCAAAATTTACTCCGTCATAGGTAATATCGGACTCGGGATTTAATGTAAGTTTAGGTGAAATTGTAATATGCTTATCAGCCCCCGAAAATCCCGCTGATAAATTTACATCGCCAATAACACTCAATTTTTCAGCAATTGATGTGGGAAAATAACTTTTTATAAAGTTATCATTAAGTTTTGATGTAAAATATCCGTTTAATTTCGGATGATTAAATACATCGGTTATGCTTACATCACCATATAACGGCATATTCGCAATCTGCGCAGTTAAATCATTTACGTAGATTTTTTTATTGTTAAAATGAACTATAAAATCATCAAATACAAACGGAGCATTATTTTGTATATGAGTCATTCTAAGATTTGTAAATTTTACCTGCCCGTTCATTACATTTTTATTTATTGATACATCAATATTCGCATATCCGCCGTACCTGTTAAATTTTTTAAATAATGTTTTTGCTGTATTCGGTATTACTGTTAATTTAGAAACATCATTCAAATTTGAAATATTAAACAAATCGGATTTAATTTTCAAGGTATATATGGGATTAACGGTATCTACACGCTTAATAATTCCGTTTACAAATATATTTGAGTTATATAAAGCGGTTTTAACATTTTCTACTTTTACGTTTGATTTTTCCAAAATAACTTTACCCGACTCCGCTTTAACAGGACTTAATGTATTATCGGGAATAAAATTCATAACCGCATAAGCGCAATCGGTAATAAAATCAACTGACTTTGCTTTATATTTAAAATACAAATCATGTTTTGAAGCAATATTATAGAGAATAGACAAATCGGGATAATCTTTCGGATAAAGATAAGATTTAGTTAAAAATTTAATTGTATCTTTTAATTTAACACTTTTACTCGTAACGGTTATATCAACATCCGGAATTTTAGTTTGGAGGTCATTAACTATTTTACCCGATATTTTAATAGGCGATTCGCCCGAGACTGCCTCTAAATCATTTAAAATAACATCAGTTTCGGTAAAATCAACAATACCTCTTATTTTTTCAATCGGAGTATAAAATCCTTGAAGATAAGCACTATCTGAAAATAAAAAAACATTTCCTTTAACTTTCATATTTATAAATGCTTCCTCGGGCGGCAAAGGCGGCTGTCCGAAAGGAACAGGTACTATATCTGATTTTATATTCAAGCCCAATTTTATTAATCCCGAAGCATCGGTAATAACAGCCATGCCTGCTTTTACATCCTTTAAAAGTGACGATTTATTAATAATTTCCAAAACATCATGAGCCTGTGCTTTTGAAGATTTAATATTAAAATCAAGGTCAGAATTTATTTTTACGCTTCCTTCAACTTCAAGCGGATTGTTTTTTACAAAAGCACGTTCTGATTTAAAGGAAATAACATCCTTATTAAAATCCAACCTGCCTTTTCCGTCATGTATTTCTCCATACAAGCCGTTATAAGTTAATTTTGCATTATTAAAACGGCTAAATCCGTTTATATCAATTAAATCCAAAGAACCTTTAATATCAAGGTCAATAATACCTTTTCCCGAAGTAATATTCATATCGGGAATAGGTCCTAATTGAAAATTAAACACTTTACTTACCGGAATAATAATTTTTTGTGCGAGCGGGAAATCAATATTATCGGTTGTTTTAACGCTGACATGGTTTACTCCGTCGCGGAACATATAGACATATCCGTTTACCTTTGCCTGCTGATTATTAAACATGTCAACCACAATATCCATGTTTAAAATTCTTTTATCAAAATTAATATCCACACTGCCTTTATGCAGTTTATGCAAAGATTTATCCAAGATATGGACATTTCTGCCCTTTACATATCCCGTTATATCCGGTTGAGGTATTTTCCCTTTTATATTTACATCCGCATCAATATCACCAAAAACTCCGTACTTTTTAACTTTTTCTATAGTCATATATTTAGGCACAAGGTTAGGCGGAAGAATGCTTGCAATATTTTCGGTTCTGGAATTTTTAACTTTTACATTTATATCAAGCTCGGGCTTATCATTAATTTTTACATCACCTGACGCACTTATATCTATATTTTTGGCATTATAATTTAATGAATTTACGTTTATATTTTTTTCTTTTAATTCTACATTTGCGTCGATTTTGTTTATGCCGTCCGCTATAATATGATTATTCCAATTATTTTTGTCATATTCCAAATTCTTAAACGAACTGTTTAATACAATATTATTGGATTTTTCAGCTGTTATGGAAGATGAAATTTGCAGATAATCAACAAAACCGCCCAATTGTTTTAAATTTTTATCAAAAAGACAAGAAATAAAGGGTTTTATTAGGTCTAAATCTATGCTGTATAAAATAATATTGCCCGAAAAAAAGTTTTTATCAAACTCTTTTTTAAACGGAAATCTTGAAGTAAATTTTATATCAAAATCATTAACCAATTGATTATTAGAAGTAAGTTCACCTTTATACTGTATAAAAATCTCTTTTTTACGGGAATTTGTTTTTAAAACAAAAGGAGAACCTTTCATTACAACGGATTTAGCAATACAATCATCTTTTAAAACCGAATTTAAACTATTTACAAAAATATCGGTGTTTTTGATTTTTACTTTTAATTTTTTATTTTTATCCGATGAAAAAAGTTTTTGTATGTTATAAATTCCGTTTTCATCCCTGTCAAGATTAATATCAACCTGAGAGGCATAAAAGGATTTAATATCCACCCTGCGAAGCAATAAAGGCAAAAGCCTTATGGTGATTTCGGGATTTTTTATGTCGACAATTTTATCGGAATTTTTTTCACTCAAAGAAAAATTACCGGCTTGAACCGAAACTGCAGGAATAAAATGAGTTTTAAATTTTAAATTGTCACAGTCAGCCGAGGCATTAATTTTATCTGAAATAAATGATTTGATAATGCCTTGATTTTTATCCGTATTTAATAAAGCAGGAATTAAAAAAAGATAAATTCCCTCAAATATTGCAATAAGTAATACCCACTTTATAATTTTGTTTCGTATTTGCATTATAATAGTAAATTCCCGTTAAAATTATTATATAATTTACAAAATAAAAGTTCAAACAGTTTACTAAATTTGCAATATACCCAAGTTGTTGTAAAATTATTGAGTAATCACAAAATAATTGGTAAATATATGAAAAAAGCTGAATATATAAAATTAATAGAACAAATAAAATCGCCGAAAAACATAGCGAATATACTTATTTTTACAGCATTTGCTCTTGCTTTTACGGGTGTTTTGGTTTCAAAATATATCTTTTTTCAAACTATAGTGGGAAAAGATAATATAAGTAAAGTAATGGTGACTGCTCCCGTTAACATAGAAGTTGTTGACCATATTAAAACAGAAAACAGAAAACGTGAAGTAGCAAGAAAAGTTAATGTTATATATTCAACGGCGGATGATACTTATATAAAGAACAATCTGCACGTTATTATTGAACAAATTAACAAAATCAGAATATCAAATGAAAATGAAAAAGAAAAACAAAGAAAACTGGATACTATACTTGATATATCGGACAGTTCAATAAAAAACTTCGTTGTTTTTTATTTTATTAATGCCGACGAGGAAAGGTTAAATAAAATATTTACGGCTTCGGAAAAAACTCTTACCGCGGTATTAAATGAGGGTATTACGGAAAAGGATTTTGAAGAAAACACTTTAGCAAAAATCATAAGAAGAAATATAGAACCAAATATTACAAATAATCAAATAAAAGTAATAACTGCCCTGCTTGAGCAGGTAATAGTTCCAAACATGATTGTAAATGAAGAAGCGACGGAACTTGCCAGAAAAAATGCACGCGATATGGTATCACCCATAAAAGTAAGATTTAATAAAGGTGATGTCATTGTTAAAGCAGGTGAACCTATTACACAAGTTAAAAAAGAGGCATTAAGTAAAGCAGGTTATAATATTCTGCAAATAAATTATAAGGGAATACTCGGCATATTATGTCTGGTCGGTATCGGGATATTTTCAGTTTATAACTATTTTAAATATTTTGAAGCTAAATTTTTAGAACCGCGTCATTTATATTTAGTAGGATTTTTATCATTATTAATGGCAATATTAGCAATATTTTTACCTGCAAATTGGTCGGTATTTATACTGCCGTTCCCGTTTTATGCCATAATATTATCGGTATTCTTCAATCCGAGAGCTTCATTTTTTATAACGGTTACGCTTCTTACCATTATTACACTATCTTTGCAGTTATCAGCATTGGCAATGAGCGCATTTTTATTGTCAATAATAATATCTACAATAGGAATGACAACAATAAAATATTCAAGAAGGCTCGATTTAATACGTGTCGGCGGATATACTTCAATTGCAATGGCAATTGTAATTCTTTGTGTATATTATGATTTGGGAATAGAAAAATTATTACAGGACATCACAGCAGGCTTATTGAACGGTTTAATCTCGGGTATGTTCGCGCTTGGTATGATACCCGTTTTAGAAAATACATTTAAAGTAATAACAATGTTCGGTTTAGCTGAACTTGGAGATTATAATCATCCGTTATTAAAGAAACTGCATGAAGCAGCCCCGGGTACATTTGAACACAGTTTAAGAGTATCAAATCTGGCGGAATCAGCCGCAGAAGCAATAGGAGCAAACCCAATACTGGCAAGAGTAGGAGCTTTATATCACGATGTCGGTAAAATAGTCAGACCTCTGTTTTTTGTAGAAAACCAAACTTACAGCGGTATTGAAAATCCGCATGATAAATTGACCCCGCGTTCAAGCAAAATGGTAATCACATCCCACACAAAAGACGGAGTAACAATTGCAAAAGAATATAATATCCCCGAAATAATACAGGATTTTATAATCCAGCATCACGGAGACTCGCTTGCAAGTTACTTTTATAATCAAGCAATAGCACAGGAGGGTGCTGAAAACGTAAAAGAAGAACAGTTCAGATACACAGGTCAACGTCCGAACAGCAAAGAAACCGCAATATTAATGATTGCAGACGCAGTCGAATCAGCTTCAAGAACTTTAAAAGACCAATCACAGGAAGAAATTGACGCACTTATAAACAAAATTATTCAAGACCGTTTAAACGATAATCAGCTCTCTGAAAGCCCGTTAACTTTAAAAGATATTAAAGTCATAGCTCAAACACTTTCAAGAGTTCTGCGTTCCGTATTCCACAAAAGAATTAAATATCAAGAGAGTATTGAAGATTTAAAAAATAAAGAAGAAAACAAACAAAATGACTCAAATTAACATTTTTACAGAGCATTTATCCGATAAATCCAAAAATAAACTTGATGAAATTAAAGTTTATAATGATGCCGTAAAAATGACGGAATATTTAATTAAGCAAAAGGAAATTTTTGAAAATTCCTGCCTTAAATCACACAAATTTAACACAATTTCTTTTGATATAGTTTTTACCGATAATGAAGAAATACAAAGAATTAACAAGGAATACCGCCAAAAAGATACACCTACGGATGTTATAACATTTGCAATATTTGCAGACTCCCCGACTGAAGAAAGATTTATTCTCGACGGAGAAATAAACCTCGGTGAAATTATAGTATCCGTTGATAAAATTGAAACTCAAGCGGAAGAAAACAATAAACGGTTTACAGACGAATTGTATTATATAATCTCTCATGGTATTTTGCATTTATTAGGTTATGACCACCAAAATGAAAATGATTATAACTTTATGGTTAATTGGCAAAACGAAGCAAAGGCACAGATTTTATGACAAAATTCAAATCCTCAAGCGTAAAAGAAAGTATTTCAAATGCACTGCACGGGTTAAGACTGGCTCTAAGTTCGCAGAGAAACTTCGTTATAGAATTTCTGTTTGCTATTGTTGTTCTTTTATCTGCTATGCTGTTAAGATTTAGTATTACCGATATTTGTATTTTGCTCGTTATGATTGCAATAGTATTAGTAGCGGAATTAATAAACTCGGTTATAGAGTTCACCCTCGACGCGGTTTATAAAAATACTTATTCTAAACTTGTTGAAATGGCAAAAGATATGTCTGCCGGTATGGTTTTGCTTTCGGCAGGAATAAGCATTTTGGTTGGAATATTATTATTTGGTTCAAATATACTAAGATTATTGACATAAAATTGAACTGCATCACCTATTGTTCGGGCTGAAGCTGCAACATTAAAAACTTAAATCGACATATTATATTTAAACCAAACTTTAAACCCGTTCTGCGGGTACCCTGCGCTTTTCTATCTTTGAATTTTGCTTCATTCTGGCTTGTCGTCCACTCGGGTTCGCTCCGCTCTACCCTGCGGAAAAACCGCAAAAAAAGACCGAAAATTCATTCGGTCAAACAGTTTACGAGTGAGAGTGGAATATGTATAAACTTATAATACTTGTTTATACAATCTTTCATATTAACCTCTTGTTTATTCATTCGTTGTATTATCTCTTATACTTATGAACTACATTAAGAAATGTTACGAAAATATATATTTTTTATGTACGATTTAGCAATTTTTTATATACAAAATTTTTTATATATATGTGAATGATAAATCACAAATAAACAGAAGATATTAAGAGAGTACGAATACTAATCGACTACAGATACGGGAATGGGAACCAATAAACGGTATGCGCATACCCAACTTATTTTAAAACCTATAAAAACCATAATAATATACCTTACACATACTTACCTTTACTTTTTAACACGACGGATATGAACAAAGACTTTCTTTTACATTCCGAATTGTTTGGGACATCAAATGTCCCTTTTTTTTTGAATTTTGCGTAGGGTGAAGTCGAGGCAAAGCCGAGCGAACCCGAAGTAATGAGGGGTGAAGCGAACATAAGGACACAGCCCGAGTGAGCGACAAGCCCGAATGGAGCAAAATTCAAAGATAGAACTGCGTAGGGTAAAGTCGAGGCAAAGCTGAGCGAACCCGAAGTAATGAGGGGGTGAAGCGAACATAAGGACACAGCCCGAGTGAGCGACAAGCCCGAATGGAGCAAAATTCAATCTTAGAAAAATGTAGACTGCAGCGGCAGCATTAAAAACTTAAATCGACTTATTATATCCAAGCTAAACTTGGAACCCGCTCTGCGGGCACCCTGCGGAAAAACCGCTGTCTTGAAATTCCTTTCGCTCAGGCTTGTCATTCGTGCGCCTTCGGCTGTCCTCATTTCCGCCTTCGCTAACCGGACTTTGTCTGTACGGAATTTCGCCTCTTGTTTTTCCTGTTCGCACAACCCCTGCAACCTCGCTTCCAAACCCCTTTCGGTTTTTTCCGCTCGGTCGGGTTGTTGCTCCCTCGGGTTCGCTTCGCTCTACCCTGCGGAAAAACCGCAAAAAAAAGACGAATTATTAATTCGTCTCGGAAAAACAAGTAACAATGTATTTTAGGCAACTAAATTTATTGAACCAGAAACTGGTTTATTTTCATCTTCCTGTTCGGCGTTTTGAGCACTCATGTAGAATGAAAACGGATTTGAACCACGCTTATCTTTATCTAAATCTTTTGATTGCGATACTTGAACTGCGGCTGTTATTACTTCACTCTCATTTACTTTTTCAGTATTTTCAAGATTTATTACCACTTTTCCGCTATTTTCTTTAGATGTAAATAAACTCTGAGCAGCTTGCGAGTTTAAATATTGAACATTGGCGGAAAAAGCCTGGCTAAAGTTAACACCAAAGTCTGTTGCAGCTTTTGCAGCTTTCAACGCAACATCACTGCGGGTATTTGCGGAATATAAATCCGTTCCGAGGCTGACTCTGTTAAATTTTGATAAATTTAATTTAGAGACATCTACGGTTTTTTCGTTATTCGGATTTAAGATTTGTTCTGTAACTTTAGCTAACGCCTGCACATCTATTGCAGGTTTGGAATAGTTAGCGGAATATACGGAACCCACATTTAATCCCATTTTTTGCCTTTTCTCTAATTACTTATGTTATACTTATCGGCAAATTTAAAAAAAACTTTAGAAAAAAACAAAAAAAGTTTAATAATTGTTAACAAAACCCCTTGAAGAAAAAACATGTTTTGAATATGATAAGGAAACGAATGGATTATTAGTAAAGGAATGCAATTATGAACCCTACAGTAGAAAGTTTAGGAAAAGAATATCTTAATAAAGAATTACCGCAATTAAATCCCGGCGATACGGTAAAAGTGTTTGTAAGAATTGTTGAAGGCAACAAAGAAAGAACACAGGCATTTGAGGGAACAATATTAAAGAAAAGAGGAAGCGGTGTAGGCAAAACCATTACCGTTAGAAAAATCTTCCAAGGTGTTGGTGTTGAAAGAGTTTTCCCCGTTTACTCTCCTCGTGTTGAAAAAATCTCAATAGTAAGACGCGGTGATGTTAAACGTGCTAAATTATATTACTTAAGAGAACGCTCGGGTAAAGCAACACGTATCAGAGAAAAGATTGAAAAGAACTAAATAACGGAATTTTCAGAATAATTAAGCCATAGTCACTGTTAAAACTTTGAGTATGGCTTTTTATATATAAGAGGGATTATGGAGCATATTCATTGGTACCCGGGGCATATTGCCAAAGCGGAAAAAAAACTTAAAGAGCAGATTAATATTGTTGATGTGGTAATTGAAGTTATTGACGCAAGATTACCCCAAAGCAGTATTTATCCCGATATTGATAAACTTTTAAAAGATAAACCCCGATTGATATTAATGAATAAATCTGATTTAGCAGACATTGAGCAGACAAAAAACTGGCAGAAAGTCATAAAAGAAAAAACAAAATGCGCTGTACTTTCAACATGCGCGAGTGATAATAAGGACTTATCCAAAATTTTAAATAAGGTAACGGAACTTGGGCAGCCTAAAATTATTGCGTTAGTAAAAAAAGGACTTTTACCAAGAGCCGTAAGAGTTATGGTTGTTGGTATGCCAAATGTGGGTAAATCAAGTATCATTAATAAATTAATAAAAAAGACAAAAGCCAAAACAGGCGCAAAAGCAGGAGTTACGCGAGAACAGCAGTGGGTCAGAATTAATCCCAAAGTTGATTTATTGGATACTCCCGGGATAATTCCGTTAAAACAAGAGGACCAAAACAGGGCATACAAACTTGCCTTTGTTGATTCAATCGGCGAAAATGCCTACGATGTTGAAGCGGTTGCCGATATTTTTATTAAAGAAATTAATAAAATTTATCCTAACTTATTAAAAGAATATTACAAACTTGAGGATGAGGAAGTTAACCTGGAAAATATTGCTTTAAAGCGCAACTGGATAGTATCCGGAGCAAAAGCGGATACAAAAAGGACTGCACAGAATATATTAAATGATTTCAGATTGGGTCGTCTTGGCAGGTTAACTCTGGACAGATATGAATAAATTATTTGAGTTTGATAAAAAAAAGCAAAAAGATATTGATTTTCTCATAGGCACGGATGAAGCAGGCAGAGGCCCCGGGGCAGGAGGTGTGTTCGCCGCGGCTGTTTGTTTTACTTCTGTTGATAAAGCGTTAATTAAAACTCTTGATAAGATTAATGACTCAAAACAGTTAACCGAAAAAGTACGGGATGAACTTTTTGATATCATAAAGGCAAATTCCATATATTCAATACAAACGGGAACGGTTGAGGAAATAGAAAAATACAACATTCTTGCCGTTTCTTTAATGCAGATGAAAAGAGCCTGCGAAGAAGTTATTAAAAAGACAGAGTCAAAAAACATAAAAGTGCTTGTTGACGGAAATAAGCTGATAAGAAATTTTAATTTCCCGCAGGAAACAATAGTAAAGGGCGACGGTAAATCGGCTTCAATTGCGGCAGCGAGCATATTAGCTAAAGTAGCGCGCGACAGATATATGGCAGAGCTTGATAAAGAGTTCCCTATGTACGGCTGGGCTCAAAATAAAGGCTATATGACCCAAGCTCATCTTGAAGCGGTTGATAAATACGGGCTTTGTAAATACCACCGCAAAAAGTTTTTTGAAAAACATTTTGAAACCTCTCGGCAATTATCACTTCTTTAAAAATTGCCGGTTGAGTTAGAGAAGCGTAACTCAACATTTTTATTTTTTATTAATGATTTTATAAATTTCGTCTAATTTACAGTTAATTTGAGAAATTTCATCAAGAGTTTCGGGTGTATATTTTTGATTAGGTTTCAAAAAGAGAACATAAGGTTCAACATTAAAAAACTTACAAATTTTTTCCAGCAAAATTCGAGTTATAAAAGTTCTTCCATTTTCTATTCTGTTAATTGTTTGATAAGTCTGTAAATTTAATAATTCTGCCAGTTGTTCTTGAGTTAAATTTTTAACTTCTCTAAGATTTTTTAAGTTATTTCCAACTATTTTTCTAATATCAAAAGACTTATCCATATTAAATATAATATGTTTTTTTTAAAAAATTTAGTATCGCAAGTTGTGCTATAATATAGATAATCATGTCTTATGATTTTAAATGTACAAAAGATTTAAAAGTATTAAAGATAAAGGAGCAAAAATGATTGATTTTACGGAAGAAACAAAAATTAAATTTGAAGACCAAATTATGAGCATTGCCCAAGGCATAAATGAAATTGAGGGATGCTGCAATGTGATTTCAAGTGCTGCAACCAATGAATTTGACCCTCCAAAAATTCAAGATATTGAAAACTCTGTTGCAATTTTAAAGGAATATGTTTTAAAAATTAAAGAAAAAACAAAAAACCACATTAAATATTGTGAAAATTTAGGAATACTCAATAATTAAATTATTTATTTAAACAACAATTCAAAAAGCTCTTTAGTTGAGTAAATATCTTTTTGAATAAAAAGTTTTGCCCCCAGGGCTTTTTCAACATCCTTTACGGTTAAACCATCTAAAAACTCGGTCGTATACGGTCTTATCATAATTGACGGAATAATAACTTCTTTATAGCAATTGTCTTTTAGCTGATTAATAAGGTCATTTGCGGTAATTAAGCCTGCAACATTAACATCTTTGCCCCAAAACTCGCTTTTTACAGGGTGTATATCAAGATGAATATTTTTTATTTTGTTTAGTTCCTCGGCAAATTTATAAAAAGCACTTGAAGCACTGACGGAGCAGGCAATTGTGTATTCTTTCTTTTCTTTTACGCTTTTAGGCGTTTTTTTTAAGCGTTTATTAAAGTCATCAATTAAACATCTTAAAGAGCCAACGCCGTCTTCAAGCTGATTAAATCCGTTGTAATATTTCTTTTCGGGTATTTCAAGCCCTGCTGTCAAAAAGAACTCATCAGAAACGCTTGCAATATTTTTCTTTATTTTTTTATTAAATTCATCAACAATCTTAATAGTTTCAAGCGCAATTTCTTTTGTAACCTGCTTTAATTTTTCCTTTCGGTACTTTGTTATCCCGACAGGCACTATTGCTATTGAGTTTAAAATGGTTTTATATTTCCATAAATCTTTTAAAGTTCTTTTAAGTTCATCGCCGTCATTGTATGAGGGGCATAAAACTATTTGAGTATTAACGGGGATGTCGTTTTCTTTTAAAAAATCAAGTTCTTTTAAAAGGTTTGAGGCATTTTTATTATTAAGCATTTTTGCGCGCAAGTCGGGATTTGTTGTGTGAACTGATACATACAAAGGCCCTAAGTGTTGAGCGGCAATACGTTCTTTGTCTTTTTTTGTTAAATTAGTAAGCGTTACATACGTTCCCTGCAAGTAAGAAAGCCTGTAATCATCATCTTTAACATATAATGACTCTCTTAAACCTTCTGGCTGTTGGTCTACAAAGCAAAATATACAATTATTTGCACAGTATTTTATTCTGTCAAATATTGCGGACTCAAATATAAACCCTAAATCTTCTTCAAAATCCTTTTCTATTTCAAAGCATTCAATCTCACCTGTAGGTGTTTTTATTTCAAATTCAAGTTCTTCCGCCATAACTGCATATTGATAATCAATATAATCACGCAATTTAACCCCGTTAACATTTAAAAGTTCAGAACCCGCTTTTATATCCAGTTCATCAGCTATGGAGTTTTTTTCTATTGCCGATATTATTGCAGGCATACTAATCTGCCTTTAATGCGCTTAAATAATCCGTTAAAGATTTTATTTCCTTTAAAGTTCTTGTTAACAGTTGAGTTTGATAATAATCAAGGTCTAAAAATTCATCATTAAGCCTGTTTTCAATTTCAAACCGATAAATTTCCATTTTTTTAGAAAAATCGGAAACAAATAATTTTCTGTCCTCGGCGGATAAAAATCCCATTGTTCCGAGCCTTGCCTGTAATTGAGAATAAAATAACGACGGATTATCGCTTCCCGCATTAAAAAATAATTCCCTAAAATACTCAACCCCTTTTTTGGTAATTGAATAATAAGAAGATTTTTTTCCGCCCTCTGACATTATCTCATTAACCGTAACGGCTTTTTCTTTCAGCAAACGCTTAAGCGCGGGGTATATTGTACCGATACTCGGTTTTGTAAATGCCCCAAATATTTCTATAATTTCCTTACGGATTGAATAAATAGTTTTTTCCCGTTTACGAATTATGTATAAAATTAAAATTTCAATCATTTTTTATTTATACCACAAAACAAAAATTTAGGCTGAATTATTAAAAAAATTTACTTGTTATCGCATATTATTTGTGGCACAATTTAATGGCAGGTATTAAGACATGACAGACTATAATTTAGTATATTTATTAGACGGTAAAGTTTACATTAATTTAACAAACAGCTGTACAAATAACTGTATATTCTGTATACGTGACATAAAAGAAGATGTAGTCGGAGCTAATTTGTTTTTAAATTCGGAAAACGTCAGCGCGGATGACGTTATTAAACAATTAGAAGCAATGAAAGATAAACTTTCCGATGAAATCATTTTTTGCGGCTACGGTGAACCTATGTTAAAACTTGATGTTTTAAAACAAGTCGCAAAATATATAAAAGACAAATACCCTAATAAAAAATTACGCGTGAACACCAACGGACACGCTAATTTTGTATATAAAAGAAATGTAGTGCCCGAGCTAAAAGGCTTAATTGATGAATTTTCCGTAAGTTTAAACGGAGAAAACGAGCAGGAATATAATGAACTTTCGGTTCCAAACTTTGCAGGTGCTTATGAAGAAACAAAAAAATTCATAAAAGCCTGTGCGGATGAAAATATTGCTGTTACGGCAACAATAGTGGAGGGCTATAAAGGCAGACATCTGAACTTAAAGAAATGTGAAGAAATCGCAAAAAGCCTCGGTGCAAAGTTCAGAGTCAGAGAATGGATTGAAAACGGTTACTCATAAAGGAAAGGATAAAATAAATGAACACTTTAGACAAAATTATGAAACCAAAGTCTGTTGCGGTTATTGGCGCAAGCACAAAGCCGAAAACAATCGGTTCTGAGATTATGCAAAGACTTAGAGATTATAAATTTAACGGGAAAATATACCCCGTTAACCCAAAAGGCGGAATAATCGAGGGATTTCAAGCATACACTTCAATTGAAGAAGTCCCCGGTGAAGTTGATTTAGCAATTATCGTTGTTAATGCTAAGTTTGTATTGGATACAATCGACCAATGCCACAATAAAGGCATTAAAGGATTATGCATAATCACCGCAGGATTTAAAGAAACAGGCGCAGAGGGTGCAGAAATGGAAAAGCAGCTCTTAGCTAAAGTTAAAGAATACGGTATGAGATGTGTAGGCCCTAACTGCTTAGGTGTTTTAAATACTCACCCCGATGTTATGATGGATGGTACTTTTGCCGAATCCCTGCCAATCAGAGGCGATATCGGTTTTGTATCTCAATCGGGCGCTTTAGGCGGCGGTATTTTAAACATATTAAAAGATTTAAACCTTGGTTTTGCTCAATTTGTTTCAATCGGCAACCAAGCTGATATTAACGCTGAAACAATGCTTGAATACTGGGAAAATGATGACGATGTAAAACAAATTCTTTTATATATGGAATCAATCCAAAATCCTGCTAACTTTAGAAAATTAGCAACAAGAATAACGAAGAAAAAACCGATTTTAGCATTAAAATCAGGCAGAAGCGCAGCAGGCGCAAGCGCAGCTTCATCACACACAGGCTCTTTAGCAGGCGCTGATAAAGCTGCTGCAGCATTATTAAAACAATCGGGCGTTATAAGAGAATTTTCTTTAAAGAATTTATTTGCTAACGCAAAAGCATTTTCTAACTGCCCGATACCGAAAGGTAACAGAGTTGCTATTATTACAAACTCCGGCGGTCCGGGGATTATGGCAACCGACGCTATCTGCGAAGCAGGCATGAAAATGGCTCCTATTACCGATGAAACAAAAGCTAAATTAAGAAGTTTTCTGCCGTCTGCCGCTTCGGTTAAAAACCCGATAGATATGATAGCTTCAGCACCTATTGAACACTATATGCAAACATTGGAAACAGTTATCGCCGATGAAAATGTTGATATGATTATGGTAATTTACTTACCGTTCTTAGGTTTAAAAGATATTGATGTTGCGGAAGCTCTTATGAAAATTAAGGCTCAAAACCCGACAAAACCAATTTTGGGCGTATTTATGACAACAAACGACTTCTTTACAAAGATTTCAAATATGGAAGTTAATATGCCGTTCTATATGTACGCTGAAGAAGCTGCAGAAGCATTATGCAGATTAGACCGGCAAAGACAATGGATGGAAAAACCGATGGGTAAAATTCCCTGCTATGATGTAGACAGAAACAAGGTTTGCGATATTATTAAAAAATCCATTTCAGAGGGTCGCGACCAATTAACAACATTAGAAAGTATTGACGTACTTCAAGCATACGGCATAAGAGCTTGCAAATACGGCTTAGCTACTAACATTGACGAAGTTGTTAACTTAGGCAACTCAATCGGCTACCCCGTTGTTATGAAAATGACTTCAAAAACAACATCTCACAAAACGGATGTAGGCGGTGTTGTTGTTAACATCAGAAGCGAAGAACAATTAAGAAACGAATATAACGCACTTCTAAAACGTCTTGAAGAAAAAGGATTACTCGAAGGTTTAGAGGGTGTAATCATTCAAGAAATGGTAAAAGGCTCAAGAGAAATGGTTTGCGGTATTGCAACGGATCCTCAATACGGCCCGATGATGATGTTCGGTTTAGGCGGTGTATTCGTTGAAGTTATGAAAGATGTTACTTTCAGAATTGCACCTTTAACCGATGAAGACGCTATGGATATGATTACATCGGTTAAAGCATACAAACTCTTACAAGGCGCAAGAGGTACAACCCCTGCAAACATAAATCAAATTCAAGAAACTTTATTAAGACTGTCACAATTAGTTAATGACTTCAAATTCATTGATGAGCTTGATATTAATCCGCTCCTTATTTCTGAAAAAACAGGCGAAGGCATTGCGGTTGACGGACGTATTAAAGTAAGAATGAAAGAAGCACAGGAAGCATTAAATGATTGCTGCACTTGCGGTTCTTGCAGTCTGTAATAACGATTAAAACAAAAAAGGGCTCTTAAAATTTAAGAGCTCCTTTTTTGTATTATAATTTTTTATATGGAATTAACTCAAAGAAAATCTAATATAGAACTTTTAAGAATTTTCGCTATTTTTGCTATTATAATTCATCATTTTTCGGCACATGGTATATTTCAATACTATCAGCCGAATACAACATTATTAGAACATATAAATAATTTTATTACGGGATTTTTTATATACGGCGGGAAACTCGGAGTTGATATTTTCATTTTAATAACAGGTTACTTTATGATTAACTCTGAATTTAAACTTAAGCATATATTTAAAATTTATTTTTACCTGCTTTTTTATTCATTGTTATTTTTAATTTTAGCATTTGCCACAGGTTCTCATGAAGTTCCGGAAAAATATTTTTATAGTTCTGTTTTTCCGTTAATTAGGAACAATTACTGGTTTATCAGCAATTATATATATTTATATTTTCTTATTCCGTTTTTAAATAAATTTATAAAAAGTTTAAACAAAAAAGAAGCATTTTGCTTATTAACCGTTTTAGGAACAGCATTTTATATAATCCCGATTTTTTCAAAAGAACTTTTAATCAGCGGACAATTAGGGTGTTTTATATATATTTATTGTTTAGGTGCTTTTATACGGCTTAATATTTTTAAAAATCTCTGCGATAATAAACTGCTGAAAAGACTTACAATATATTCCGTTTTATTTATAAGTTTCTACAAATTATCTTACATTATTCCGTTTGACAAAATTGCACAGTTAAGAAGCAGTGAATATAACGAAATTAACTCAATATTTATTCTAATTCCCGCAATTTATTGTTTTAATTTCTTTAACTCTTTAAATATAAAATATAATAAATATATTAACTTTATTGCGTCTTCAGTCTTAGGAATTTATTTAATTCACGATAATAATTTTGTAAGAATGTATATTTGGAAAAAATTAACAGTTTTTCTTAATATAAACTCTGTTTATTACATTTTAATAATTATTCTAATTTCACTAACGGTATTTTTAATATGTTTGACAGCGCATAAAATAATTACATTTATCACGGAAAAACACATTAATAAACTTACAGATTATCTGCAGGACAAATTAATACCGATTTATGAAAAATTTATTTCCAAATTGGAAAATAATTAAACTTTTTGGAATACATAAATGTATTCATGTTTAAAAATGTAGAAACCGCCGTTTAAAGCACGATAGCGCCATAAATTAGCAGTTTTGCCTTTTGCGCGTTCATTACCTTCCATATTTTTAACAATAACGGCTTTCATTTTAAATCCGATTTCACGCATTTTTGCCGAGCAGTCAGCACCTAAAGGCACAATCTCACCGTTTGAGTATTTATCCCCTATAATTAAAGCGGCAAATCTGCCTTTTTCAAGCATATCATAACCGTTTTGTGCTACCTGCTTAAACAGTTCATAAAATTTTTCCGTAGAACCGCAATTAGATAAATCCTCTTTTCTGTCGGAGAATTTTATAATATCGTCATAAGGCGGATGAAGAATGAGGAATTGAGCTTTTTCGCTTCTCATTACATCAAGTCTTGCCTGTATTTTTTCTTTTGTTGATTTTGCTGCGCTGTCTGCACAAATTATATTAACGTCAGTGACAAGTTCTTTTTCATTAAATTTAGAGCGCACAACATCGGTCTGTTCGGGCTTTAATTCAACGCCGATACATCTTCTTTTCATATTTAATGCTTCAATAGCACTTGTACCCGACCCTAAGAATAAGTCCAGCACTATATCACCCTTTTTTGTAAATCTTTCATACAATTGCTGTGCTATTTGAGGTATATAATTTCCGTGGTATTCGTTGCTGTGCCCGTGAGTATTATCTCTTGAAGCAAATTCCCACCACGTATCCGTTTTAACATGCGGGTATTCTTTCCAATTGTTTAAATCGATGTCACTGTATGGTTTTGTTTTGACCTTTGGTGCTATCTTTAAATCAGGTCTTTGTTCTTGCGGTTTTATTCTCTGCGTATTGACTTTTGCCATACATAGTCCCCAAATAAATACTCTATTCAAGTGTTCAGTATACAAAAATCTGATTATTTTGTTATCATTCAAAATTATGATTTATAGAAAATTATTATTAAAAATTACAACATATAAATGATTTTGCCCAATACGAAAAAATATATTATATTTTTATATAATAAGATTAGGGAATAAAATGTCGGCGTTAAAAACAGAGAATGAAATAAATACGAATATCCGAAATAGTTTGTTTAATAACTATTCTCTGTTTTATGAAGATTTTTATAAAAATATTCAAAAAGCCATAAAAGATTTTTTTGAAAAAGATTACACTTTAAGATTTATGGGGATTTCATTTGAAGACAGTATCTTAGCATACGGAGATGAATATTTTGTCAATAACATTCCCGTAACTAAGGATTGGAATATAAAAGTAAAAATTTCATCTGCTGTTGCGGAAGATTTTTTAGACAGTGCATTAGGAAAATCGGAAAAAGAATTTAATTTAAAAACTTTAACAGAGATAGAAGCAAGAATAATACAATCGCTGACAACATTTATATATTCGAATATTGAAAATAAAATCAACAAATCCGAAATAAATAAAACGGCAATACAAAACAATAAAGATTTGAATTTCACATTTTTCATCGGTTACAACAAAAATCACATAGGAAAAATAATAATAACAATACCAAGCAGTATTATTAAAGAGCAAAAAACAGCGGAAATTAAGGAAAAATTCAGCATATCGGATTTTAAAAATACCATTGCAACAATAAAAATAAAAGCAGGAAAATCCAAAATAGCTTTAAATGAAATAAAATCAATGGAAGCTGGTGATATAATACTGCTTGAAGACAGCAATATAAACTATATGACGGCAGCATGGAGCAATTGTGAAGCAAAATTTAAGGTTAATCCAAATCCGTCAATAATAATAAGCATTGATAAAAACGGAGGCAGTGAAATGGAAGAAGAAACAACGGTAAAACCTCAAAATATGTGGGATTCAATACTTGTTGACATAACGGCGGAATTTGATAATGTAAAAATGACCTTAGGAGAATTAAAGCAGATATCAGAGGGGCTTGTTATAGATGTAGGCTCTGTTTACGACAATAAAATCAAACTGCGTGTGGAAAATCAAATAGTTGCAACAGGCGAGCTTGTAATATTAAATGACAGATACGGGGTAAGAATAGATAACGTAAAGAAGACAAAGGAAACTCCCGTAAATAAAACAGAAAATAAGGTTAAAAGCGAGGTGCAGCAACCCGCTCAGAAAACTGTAGCAGCAAAACCCGCAGGAAAAGCAGCTGCTCCTAAAGCAGCACCGGCTCAAAAACCTCAAACAGCGGCTAAGGAAGATGAAAACTTTGACTACAGTGATTTTGAAATAGAAGACGAAAGTATATAAAGGGATAAAATGAACGGTTATATTATAAATTTTGCTACATATACATTTGCAATGATAGGGTTCATTGTAATAGTGTTATACGTTTATAAAAAGTCCGTATGTATGCCTGATAACTTAAACAACCCCTATTTAAAAGTTGAAAATATGATTAAATTATCACCTGCAAAAAGCGTTTATATAATAAAAGCAGGATATGAAAGATTTTTAGTGGCAGGCGACAGCTCATCAACAACAATGCTTGCCAAACTTGAGGCTGAAAATATTGATACAACAGAGCCTCCAAAACCAATAAATATAGAGACATTAAAAGAAAAATTTAAGATAAATCGAGGTTAAAATGGATGCAGTATTAAAAGATTTAAGTCCCGT
>CANPYB010000005.1 GCA_947587605.1 Candidatus Gastranaerophilales bacterium | reverse complement strand
TCTAAGGTTACGTCTGAATATTCTTCTGATTCTTCGTTATCTGCAAAAGAAACGGAACCTTTCATATATTCTTCGGTTGTCATTTCGGTTAAAGCATTACGAACATCTTTAACATTTAAAACTGCACCCGGCTTAATATTATTGTCATCTAAGTAGCGTTTATTAAGGTATGATGAACGTTCCCATTTGCCCGGGTTAATTTCAACATTACCGTATTTACCCTCTAAAATTTTAATTTCAACGATGCCGTTTTGAACCTTTTGTGGAGGTAAGTAAGCAATAGTTGAAAGATAGCCTTTGCCTTGATAATAATCGGTAATTTCGTTAGCTGACATAATAAGGTCGTTAATTGTAACTTCCTGACCTATTTTAAAGTCAACCAATCTTCTTAAAACATATTCGGGGAAAGCAGTATTCCCTGTAATTTTAATTTCTTTAAGTTTAAAAGAAACTTGTTCCGTGTTAAGAAGATCCATTTTCTTTTGGATATCAGCTTCTATAACCGCAGGATCCTTAGTCTCTTCAAGTTTTGTTTTTGCTTCATATTCTTTTCTTTGAATAAAGTTACTGTTATCAATAAGACCTGCATCGTAACCGCCAACATTCATGGGAACATTTGTCGGTATAGGATCTGCTAATGAGCATAAACCAATCATTAAGGATGCACATAACAGTGTTGATTTTAATAATGATGTTTTCATTTTCCCGCTCTCTATTATTTTTATTCTTATATTACGTATTATGATACTACACAAATAAATAATAATACAAATATATTACAATATTACATTATTTTTACTTTTACTTGCATAATTCAATCGTATGAAATATTAAACATGAGATAATTTGCGAAAAAAAATTAAGTTTATTACATAACTTTACAAACTGATTAAAATCGGTATTGTTTATTATATTTTAGCATTATAAAGAATTATTAAAATTTGTACTAAGTCATGGCAAAAAAATAATTTATGGATTTTAAAAAAAACATAAAAAATAAGTAATAAGTATAAAAAATAAATTCAGAGAACGGAGAAAGAAAATATGAGGAAATTATTAAGCAATGCGCTTGCAGTTAGTGTAATGATGTCAACTACAATGTTTTCAACAGCACTTGCTGCAGGTTTGTCAGTTGATGCCTTACCTGATTTAAAAAGTGAATTAAACGGGCATGTAACACAAGACGGACACAATATGAATGTTCAAGTATCTGAGGGGCTGGGAAATGTTGGTGAATTCAAGTGGAATAGTTTTAACGTAGGTAAAAATGCCTCGGTTAATTTCGAATTTACATCACATAACCAGACAGCTTTAAATATTGTAGATCAAACAGGCGGTATGTCGCAAATATACGGTAAATTAACAAACTCGGGCTGCAGCGGCTGCGGATATGCGGGAACAGGGAAAGTTATATTGTTAAACCCCAACGGTGTAATGTTCGGTACGGGTGCAAACGTAAATTTAAACTCATTTACTGTTTCATCATTTGACGGAAAATATGATAAAGATAAGAAAGAATTAACATTAACAAGACAAGCAGGCGCAGGTGATATTACCGTTATGAACGGAGCAAATATACACGGAAATGAAGCCGTAAACTTTGCAGCGACTAATGTTAACGTATATAACGGTTCAAAAATATCAACTGACGTGGGAATAAATAATTTCAATAATAATAAAGAATCTGTCGGGAAAGTAAAAATCGTAACAGCTGACGGTGTAACATTCGGTTATTACGGAAGCGGTGCGGTAAAACAAGTAAAAGATTTAAAAGCTGCTTCAGACAGAATGATAATTCAGTTAAACGGAGATATTGAAGCAGGAAACATAGATGTAAGAAATTACTCAAATAATACAAACAGCCAGTTAAACGTAAACGGAGCTAATTTAAAAGCAGTAAAAGCCGTAAAAGGCAGTGACGGAAATATTTGGTTAACGTCATTAAATAATGTAATAGTCGGTGATACAACAATAACCACAGTAAATGCACAAGGAGCGGAAAATACGACCGACGGCGGTGATGTATTAATTCAAGCTGCTAACAAGGCAACTTTAGCAGGTCATGAAAAACAATCCACGGTTGATGCTGTCGGAAATGTAACAATAACCTCATCAAAAACAGATGTAGTTGTTGATAACGCAAAAGTAAATGCAGCAAAATCAATTAATATAAATGCGGAAAATATTGCTGCAGTTCAAAATGCTTCTGAAGTTACTGCGAAAGGCGATGTAACAATTTACGGAAAAGAAAGAGCTCAAGTACTTGATAATTCAAAAGTTACGGGTTCAAAAGTAAAATTGGCTTCAGATAAATATGTTTGGACAAGAGGTAATTCTGCTATTGTATCAAGAAGCGGAGATGTTGATGTTGAAGCATTAAACGGAAAAATTGTTATGAAAAATACAACAGTTACCGCAGAAAATAATCATGACGTAAATTTGAAATCAGCTGAATCAATAACATCAACAAGATTAGCAGGTTCAACATTCACAGGCCGCAACGTAAATTTAACATCAACCGGTGACAGTGTATTGTTAACGTCAACAAATCAATTTAAACCTGCAACAGAGGGTGCATTAAATTTAAAAGGGGCAAAAAATGTTGAAATCAATACAGAGGGTGCATTAAATTTAAAAGATAAAAATTATAAATTAAATGCAGGTGAAAATATCTTCTTAACATCAAAAAACGGGGATGTTGATATTGATAAACATGTAACATTTGAAAATGCACAAAATATATATATTAGTTCTGCAAATGACTTAAATATGAATGCAGATATGAACGGATTAAAAACAAACTTAAAAGCGGCAAGAGATATGAACGCCGTATTAGATAACGTAGGTGTAAGAGAAAACGGCTTAGTTGCTCAAGCAGGTCATGACATGACAATAACAACCGACGGTGATTTATCTGTCTCAAGATTGGTATCGGGAAATGATATGACCTTAACTGCAAAAAGAGTATTATCGGGCAGTCCGAAAACAACCGAAAAATTAAAAGAAGACGGAGACAGCAGCGACAGAGCATATATTGAAGTCGGCGGTACATTTACTTCAAATCCGGAATTTACGGTAACAGAATCTGCTGACAGAGTGGAAGAAGACGGTAAATATTATGACAGAAGACACCATATTTATTATCAAAACGGTGATGAAGCGCAAGAAGAAATATTACTTGTAAATAAGAGAGAAGCAAAAAATGTAAAACCCGATGAGCCGGATTTACCGACTAACCCCGGTTCTGATGATAAAAATCCTATAGATCCTGATGATGACAACGGCAGTGGTTCGGTAACACCTCCTCCAACAGAGCCTACAGATCCTAATCCTACCGATCCGGATCCGTCAAAACCTACAGATCCGACAGATCCTGATTGCAAAGATGAAGAAGGAAATGAAGTTGTAACACCCGAACAAAAACCTACTATCCCCGGTGATGAAGGTACACAAGGCGGTGGTCAACAACAAGGCGGTAATCAAGGCAGCGAAGAAACTAATCCGTCCGTACCGGATATAGATTCGGGCAGTGATAAAGACCCTGAACCTCCGCAAGAACCTGATAATACAAACCCCGGACAAGATCAAGATACAGATAAAAACCAAAAAGAAGATAATGAAGACCTTGGCGGCGGGGAAAGCAGACCTGAATTACCGGGCGATTCGGAAAGCAAAACACCCGAAATTGACTCACAAGGTGATAAAAGTCCTGCTAACCCCGAAGAAACAGGTAATATAAAATACAATTTGGATAACGGTTCATACATTATTAAAATGGAAAAAAGAAGATTATAAGGTCACTATGTAACAAGAGGGGTGAATTGTATTCATTCCTCTTGTTCATAAAAATTTCGAGCAAGTAAAGAGATAAATGGAGAATATATTGTGAAAAGATTATTAATTTCAGCATTGGCGGTCAGTATATTTACGGTATTGTCAGTGCCTTTACCTGTAATGGCGGGAATAGCGGATAATGCTCTGCCTCAAATAAAAGACGGCGGAATAAAAAACGGAACCTTAGGCGATATTGCCGGAGAAACTAACGGTCTAAATGTACAAGTAAACGGCGGCAGAGGTTCTGTTGGTGAATTCAATTGGAATAGTTTTAATGTCGGTAAAGACGCACATGTAAATTTTGAATTTACAAACCATAACCAAACAGCATTAAACAGAGTTGATAAAATGGGCGGAGCTTCGCAAATATACGGAAGAATGACAAATTCTTGCGGTGCTAATTGCGGTTACGCGGGAACAAGCAAAGTTATATTGTTAAATCCTAACGGTGTAATTTTTGGTACAGGTGCAAATGTTGATTTGAATTCTTTTACGGTATCTACATTTAACGGAACTTATGACGCGGAAAATAAAGCGTTAACATTAACAAGAGATGGCAATAACAGTTCAATAAATGTGCTTGACGGAGCTCAAATTAAAGGTGACGAGGGCGTAAATTTTGCAGCAGGTACAGTAAATATATATAAAGGTTCAAAAATTTCAACGGGGCTTGAAAAGAATTTTAATAACGGACAAGCATCTGTCGGAAAAGTGAAACTTGTAACTGCGGACGGAGTAACTTTTAACTATTACGGAAGCGGCGGTGTAAAAGATTTAAGTAATGTTCAAGTTTCTAAAGATAAAATGACGCTTCAAGTTAACGGTGAAATTACTGCAGGAAATATAGATTTAAGAAATTACTCCACAAATGCGGAAAGCCAGACTAATTTATATGGTGCAAAATTAAAAGCGGTCAAAGCCGAAGTGGGTAATGACGGTAATATATGGTTAACCGCAACTAATAATGTAATAGTTGGTGATGCGGATATTTCAACCGAGAATGGAGGGAATGTTTATTTTCAATCCGGCAGGAAGTTAACTTTGGCAGATTCAAAAGTTAATTCATCGGGTGATGTTGATTTTTATTCATCGAACTATGATGTAGTTGTTGATAATTCAAGAGTTAATGCACTTGGAAACGTGAAAGTTGATGCGGGTGCAATTGCTGCCGTTCAAAATAATACGGTAATAGATACATCTAATGCGGCTCAAGGTAAAGGGAATGTTGATGTCGTATCAAGAAAAGACAGGGCGCAAGTTTTAGGTTCAACAGTTAAAGCTAACGGTAACATAACAGTTGACTCAAATGAGAAGAATGCTTATGTTCAGCACTCAAAAATTGATGGGCGTGATGTCAATATTAAAGCAGCAAACGGAAAAGCATCCATAATAGATAACGGAACAATACGTGCCAAAAATAACTTAACCGTGGACACAAAAGATGAAATAAACGAATCAACATTTAAAGATACATCTTTTATGGTTACAAATGATATTAATTTAACCTCTAAAGAAAATATTAAACTTGCGGGAATAGAAAAACTACTTGCTGTAAGAGGGGCTATAAATTTAAAAGCCGATAAAGATATTGAAATCGTAAATGACGGCAGCGTTGAAGGTAAAGAAAATCTAAGTTTCTTCTTAACAGATATTAATTTTGATGCCGGAGAAAATGTAAAACTTGCTTCTAAAAATGGTGATGTTTATATGAACGGTAATTATGTAAAATTTAAAAATGCTAAAAATATAGATATTGAAGCAGGTAACGATTTAACTTTAAAAAATGAAAGTTTCGGAGAAAACTCTAAAGTATCCTTAACAGCAGGCGGAAAATTGGATTATGTTAACGAGAAAGCTGTAAAAGAAGACGGAAGTGCAGATTTGGGTATTTTAGGCAATAACAATGTTACATTATCCGCTAAAAAAGGTAAATTCTCTTATAAAAACGGTGATGTTAATATTGAAAGTACAGACGAAATCAATAGAAGTCTTAACGGCATAAAAGAAGAAATTGAATTTGATGCTCAAGGCGGAAACTTAACCGTTAAAAATCTTGATTTTAGCGGGGATGAGTTAGGCACTTCGGCAAAACAAGCGGTATTTAAGGCAAAAAATAACATGACAGTTGAAAATCTCAAAGGTGTTCACAGTGCAAATAAAGGATTAATAGCGGAAGCCGGCGGTAAAATGTCAATATCAACTGCAGAGGGTGAGGATTTAGCTATATCTCACTTAAAATCAGGTGATGACATGAAATTAACACTGAAAAGCAGTAGTGATGAAAACTATGGTGGTTTCATAGCAGGTACAAATCACTATGGAGATGAAGAACAGGCAACAATCACAGCAGGTGGAGGCAAATTAGTTATTTATAAAAATGACTCACCCGGCAGAATATATAGAAATGCAGGTTCTTCAACAAGCAGCCCTATAACAAAAACAGGTAAAATTTTCGGCAGTAAATCAGATACTGATGTATTTACATACTCTATTAATCCTGCAAGTAATTCAGCCGAAGAATAATAATTTATTAAACATAATAAAATAGTAAAAATGCGGGGTTAACCCCGCATTTTTTTTGCTCTTTACAAAAGTTAATAAAACAATATAAAAAAGTCAATTTTTTAGATATAAAATTTTTATATATAGTATATAAAGGTTATATTTTCATTTTAAGAGAGATTTAAACGCAAAAAGAAATGTAAAAAAAGAAAAACAAAATGTAACAAATTATTTAGATATAGCAATTTTTTTTTTTAGATTACTTATTACAGTATAACTTAGACGTATAATTTACATGAATAATAAAAAGGAAGAAGAACATGAAAAAATTATTAAGCACAGCAATTGCATTTGGTTTATTAACAACATTAACACCTGCAGCATTTGCACTTGATGCGAATGTCCTGCCTAAATTAAATTCCGCAACAAACGGAAAAGTTACAACCGGCAGCAATAATGACATGAACGTGCTTGTTGATGGCGGTCAAGGTACAGTAGGAACATTCAACTGGGGCAGCTTCAATGTAGGTAAAGATGCTTCCGTTAATTTTGAATTTTCAGCTCATAACCAAACATCATTAAATATAGTTGATGCAGCAGGCGGTATGTCTCAAATTTATGGTAAATTAACAAACTCAGGTTGCCAAGGCTGCGGATATGCAGGAACAGGTAAAGTTATTTTATTAAACCCTAACGGTGTAATGTTTGGTGAAACAGCTAACGTAAATTTAAACTCATTTACGGCATCGGGATTTAACGGTAATTATGAAAACAATAAACTTACACTTACAAAAGGTGAAAAAGCCGGTGATATAGTTGTTAAAAATGGTGCACAAATATACGGTGATGAAGCTGTTAACTTAGTCGGTAAAAACGTAAATATATATAACGGTTCAAAAATTTCTACAAACATAACCAAAAATAACTTTAACAAAGATTCAATGGTAATGGGCAAAGTTAAAATTGCTACTGGTGACGGTGTTAACTTTACATATTATAACAGCGGTGCTGTTAAAAATATGGATGTTACATCTTCTGCAGATAAAATGATTATCCAAGTTAACGGTGATATTACATCCGGAAATATTGATATAAGAAACGGCTCAACAAATGCAGACAGCCAAATAAACTTAAACGGCGCTACATTAAAAGCTGTTAAAGCTGAAATGGGAAATGACGGTAATATCTGGTTAACATCAGGTAATAAAGCAATAGTTGGCGGTTCAACTCTTCTTGCAGGCGGTGATATCGCTATTCAAGCTAACGAAAAAGTTACTGTTGCAAGCGGATATCCTAATGCTGACAGCTCATATTTAACAGCAAACGGCAATATCTCTCTTGAATCTAAAAATGGTGATACCGTTGTTGATAATTCAAGATTAACAGCTGGTGAAGATATAACAATTAAAGCAGCAAAAATTGCTTCTGTTCAAAAAAGTTCTGAAAAATACGGTGTTGCTCTTGATGCTAAAAATGTTACTATAGATGCCGGTACGGATGCTCAAGTTGTTGCTTCTACAGTTAATGCTAAAAATGATATTAACATTAAAGGCGGAAATGATGTTTATGTTACGGGTGATTCACTTTTAAGCGCTAACAATAACATTAATGTAACTGCAGAAAAGGGTAAAGTTCAAGCTAAAGCTACTATGGAAGCTAAAAACGGTGCAACTACTATAACAGCTGCTACAGATATCAAAGGCGGTATAAACTTCAAAAATACACTTGCTAAAATGTATGCTAACGGCGGTGATATCAATGTTAAACTTGCAGGTGTAAGCAATAAACAAAAAGGTTTAACTGCTGAAGCTAAAAAGAATGTTAATATTGAAACTAAAGAAACATTATCAGTTTCAAGATTAGTAGCTAAAGAAGGCGATATGACTCTTACGGCTGATAAGATTGTAGCAGGTCTTCCTTATACAAACGAAGCAAAAATCCCCGGTGACAACTCAGAACGTTCTTACATCTACGTAGCAAACGGTACTTTCACAGCTAACACTGCTAATGATAAAATGGAAGTTACAGCATCTGATACTGATGTATACAAAGACGGTCAACGTTATCAACAAAGACATCACATTCAATTTGGCAACGGCGAAGAAAAAATCTTATTAATCAATAACAGACTTGCTGATGAACAAAGTGTTGATCCTGTAGTTCCTGCTTCTTCTTCACTCAATACAAACATTAACGATGATCAAGCGGCTATGAAAAACAAATTACCGGCTCAGCCTCAAACAATAACAGTTAACAATAACATAACAAATAACAAAACTCAATTAGTAGATGTATTCGCAGCAGCTAGTCAGATAGAAATCGAAGATGACGAAGACGAAGACTAATAAATAACAAAAAATAAAAAAAGAGAGCTTTGAACAAGGCTCTCTTTTTTGTTTGACTTATTTTCCTCTATTTCGTAACATGTCTTTATGAAGTGTAGGTTCTTAATTATTTCATTAATTTTATGTTTTGGCTCGACAGCGATTTCAGAATCAATTATTAGTCAACCTGTACAAAAAAAGCGTTCTGCCATTCAATCTACGAATGCTGAATTTAAAGAACATAATATTGATACCGCTTCAAATGCATACTTTGAAGCTATTAAAGAGATAGAAGATAAGATATCTCAAACGGGTGATAATTATATTTATTATGTTTCGCTTATTGATTTATATATTAAAACCTCTCAATATGATAAAGCATACAGTGAACTTACTTTCTTAAATAATCTTGCAAAAACGAATAAGTTAAATTCGCAAGTATTGCAAAGTTTATCTGAGCTTGAAGCACTGCTTGAAAAAAACGTGAAATATAATTCTGATATTGCGATAGATTTAACATTAATGAATTTAATTTTGCAAAATTATTCAAAATCGCAGGAATATCTGACTTCAGCTTATAATAATAATTTATTTTTACCTGCATTTAAAGAAGTTTTTGACACAACAGGTAATTATCAGGCGGGAGTTAATTTAGCTGACAAAGTTTTAAAAATTAATCCTTTAAATAAAAATTTAAGAAAACTCAAAGCAGAATATCTGATGCAGTTAAATCAAAAAGATAATGCCATAAATGAATACGCAGCACTTGCTGTTATAATGCCTGATGATTTGGAAATAAAATATAATCTTTATAATTTGCTTGAAGAAAAATCTTTAAATGAAAAGGAGTTAATATCCAAAATTTGTCCTCAGATGTCAGAAGAAAAAAGTTATGTAATTATATCGGACATGTTAATGCAGAAAAAACATTATTCTGAGGCAAAAATATGGGCGGAAAAACTCATTAATAAGTATCCCGAAAACGCTAACGGCTACATTGTAATGTCCGAGATTTATAAGTCGGAGGGAAATCTTAAAGAATGTTATGACATGCTAAAAATGGTTCGGGATAAAGCTGATGATAAAGATACTATATCCAAGTACAATGTTGCGCTGGCAAAATTATCGGATGAACCTGTAAAGCAGGCTGACGGGCTTATGAATAACGGGCTTTATCAGCAGGCTTTAAGCGTATTAGAGTCTGCAAATCAAGATGATTTATATGTTATGCTTTCCATGGCAAGGGCAAATTATTTTTTAAACAATAAGCAAACAGCTTTTGAACTTTTAAATAAGGCAATGTCTTTATATCCCAATAATTCGGGCGTATTTTACTATTTTGCTTATATTTTCTATCAGGAAAAAGATTTAACCAGTGCAAGAAATTACGTTAATAAATCTCTTGAGGTGAATAAGGAAAACCAATTTTCGCTTAAATTGCTTGACGTAATTAATAAAGCGGAAGCTGACACATACTTAAATAAAATATCATCAAATATAGATACTCAAAACTTTACCGAGGCTATGAAATTAACTGATGAAGCCTTAAAAATAGATAAAAAAAATTCGGCATTATATTTTTATAAAGGTATGATATTAATAGCTCAAAACAATTATGCCGCCGCTACAGCTCCTTTGTATAAGGCAATAGATTTGAATAAAAACAACTTTGAGGCATATTATTATCTGGGCGTTGCGTTTGATAATTTATCCGAGCCTCAAAATGCACTGGAATATTATAAAGAATTCATAAAAAGGCTTCCTTCTGATGATTTTGGCGAGAGCGAAAAGCTAGATTATGCAAATGCCAGAATTAAAAAACTTGAGGGATAAATAATTTTACAATTCGTTTAAAAATAAAATATATTTTGTTATGATTTAAGAATGGATATCTTAAAGACATTTGAAATATTTTTAACGGCTCCTCTTAGTATTATCAGAAAGCGGAGAATTAAAATAATGCATGTCGAAACAAATATATTTTCGCCGAAACTGCCTATTGGGGTGACGTTTGACGATGATATAAATTTAACTGTTTATAATAATCAAAAAGTATATAATTTATTATCGGGTGTCATATATAAAAAAAGACTAAAAGATGAAAATAACAAAAGCAAAGTTCATAACGAGCGCTCCTACCATTAATGAGTGTCCCGAATTAAATCTGCCCGAAATCGCGCTTATCGGGCGTTCTAATGTTGGTAAATCATCTTTTATTAATTCTGTTGTAAATATAAAAGGGCTTGCGAAAACAAGTAATACTCCCGGAAAAACTAAGTTAATTAACTTGTTTAATGTTGATGATAAATTTATTTTTGCCGATTTACCGGGGTACGGCTTTGCCAAGGTTTCGGGAAAAATGCAAAATCAGTGGCAAAAAAATCTTGAACAATATTTGTTAAAAAGAACTTCAATTGTTTCTTTAATTCAATTTATAGATTCAAGGCATGAAATTCAATCAAATGATTTACAAATGGCGCAGTGGATTAAATTTAATAATCTGCCATGTTTTATTGTTGCTTCAAAGGTTGATCAAATTTCGAAATCGCAGGTTTTAAACGTGTGTAAAAAATTTGAGAAAGAATTAAATCTTCCCGTTTTTCCGTTTTCAAAAACTAATTCTTTCTACAACAATAATATTATTGATAAAATACAAGAGCTTATTTAATTCTGGTATTTTCTAAAAATACTCTGATACATTTTTGAATGGTATCTGATGTTGCAAGGCTTTTATAAGGATTTGTTTCATCAATTTTAATATTATCAGACGACTTTTTCCGAAATTTCTTAACAATGATAAAAACAGATATAGCGGCGAGGATTAAGATTATTAATCCTGCGCCGCCGTATATTAAATTGTTGTTAATAACTACAATATTTTCCGCAGGAGCATTGGTGCTTGCTTCCGTTGTTGCTTCTACCTCGGGAAGCGCGGGCAATTCTTCAAATTGAGGCTCATTATTAGTTATTTCGATTAACTCGGTAGTCATTTAATAATATTATACCTCTATTGTTTCTGCTTTTTTATTAGGTTTTCTTCCGCGTTTTTTCTTTTCCGGTTTTTTATCTTCCGTCAGAGTCAATTGCTCTGATTTTGATGTTTCCGCTTTTTTATTGGGTTTTCTTCCGCGCTTTTTTTGATTTAATTGTTCTTTATTTTCAGTTTCTTGTTTTGCTTCGCTGACTTGAGGCTGCTGCGGTTTTTCTTCCTGTTTGTCAGTTTGAGGAGTATTTTGCGGTGAAGCTGTTATTATGTTTGTTATTTCATCAAGCAATTGCTCTTTTGTTTCAATATCTTCAACATGTTTATTTATGTTTTGTTTAAAGTTATTGTTATTCTTATGTTGATTTTGTCTGTTATTTTGTTCGTTATTTTCATTTAAAGGATTGTTGTTTGGATTATTAAACACCTTATTTTGTTTATAATTTGGTGTTCTGTTTTTTATCTGCTGAGCGGGGATTTTTAATTTTGCGGCTTTAGCTTTAATTTCGCCCTCAACTGTCGGAGCAGAGAAGATTAAATCATCGGCAATATAGCCTGTGCCTTGACAATGAGGACATTTTTTGCCGAATAATTCCGATAAACTTTGACCTTGTCTGTGGCGGGTTAATTCAACCAATCCTAAATCAGATAATTGACCAACCTGCGGTTTTGCCTTATCTTTTTCCAGTGCTATTTCAAGTTCTTCCATCATTGCAAGTTTATCACGGCGGTTATTCATATCAATAAAATCTATAATTACCATACCGCCGATATTTCTTAATCTTAATTGACGGGCAATTTCATGCACCGCTTCAAGATTGGTTTTTACAATGGTTTCATCCTGTGTATTTGAGCTTACAAATTTTCCGCTGTTTACGTCTATTACTGTTAATGCTTCGGTTGTTTGTATAAATAAGTAGCCGCCGCTTGGCAAATTTACCTTTGTTTGCAGTGCTGATTTTATTTCTTTTACAACACCCGATGCAACAAGCAGATTTTCCGACCCCTTATATGCGTTTACTTCAATATTCTTATTCATATTCCAATTTTGAAGTATCTGCTGAGTTCTGTGGACTCCGTATGAAGTATCTAATATTATTTCATCAACATCTTCGCTGCATGCTTCTCTCATTACTCTGTATAACAGGTCTTGGTCACGGTATAAAAGGCTCGGTGCAGGGCGTGTTTCTGCTGCCGTTACGATTGTATTCCACTTCTCTAACAGTATTTCCATATCTTCCTGAATATCGGCGTCAGATTGCCCCTCTGCCTCGGTTCTTACAATTACGCCGATTCCTACGGGTTTAAGCAGACTGATTATTGATTTTAATCTTGCTCTTTCTTTTTGAGAAGTTATTTTCCTTGATACATTAATTCCCGTTTCATGAGGCATTAATACCAAAAATCTTCCGGGCAGGCTTAATAATGTTGAAACTCTCGGACCTTTATGCCCGACGGGTTCTTTTACCACCTGCACGATTATTTTCTGTTTCGGCGACAGTTTTTCTTTTAATGTTCCTTTTCCTATTGCATCATTTGCATGTAAAAATCCCATTTTATCGTATCCCACATTTACAAATGCTGCGTCAATACTCGGCAATATATTATCTACAGTTGCCAAATATACGTCATTTAACAGCATATCGCCTCTTTGAACGTAAAATTCACAAATTTTTCCGTCCTCTATTACTGCTGCTATGTTGTCACGTTCTGCTACCACTATCGCTTTTGACATGTTCTTTTCCTTTTCTAAATCCTTTATATCCTGTTCATATCTTTATCGTAAAATTCCTCTCGTATTATTCTAAAATCTACATCTTTAATGTAAGATTTTATTACGTCTTCTGCTTTTACGGACGGAATTTCATCCGATTGCCCTGTCTTTAAAATCATATATATTCGTTTGTCGTCTGTTTCGATTGATTTTATTGACGGTCTGATATTAATTAGTTTTTTTACACCTTTTTTATTTATCTTCTCAAGTAAAATTTCTTCACTTGAAGATATCTTTTCTTTAATATACACCAAATCTTCTTTTTTTAAAATACCCTCTTTTAAAGGTTCAAACGAATATTTTGCCCATTGCACCGTTATATCAATTGCGGGCATGTTTTTTTCGATTTCTAAGGCTTCCAATACTCTTATGTTATCTGGTAAAACAGAATTTAATTTTTCCGTTAATTCATTTTCGGGGATTTTATTATATATTTCAATATCTATCATTTCGCATTTGCTTTCAACGAAGATAGGCAGTGCTATTCCGAGTGAAAATTTAGGAGTCGGATTAAACCCTTGAGAAAAACACAGCTCTAATCCCGAGCGGTATAGCATTTTTATAATGGTATTCTGCCAGTCGAGGTGTGAAATGTAACGCATTTCATTTTCTTTTGTCAGTTTTAATCTGTATTTTACGGGAGTTTTTTCTTCCGAAATTTTTATATTATCTTCTGTTACTGCCTTATAGGGCTTATCAGTTACTTTATGAGTTTTTAAATTTCTGCATACTCCGCAATTTATGCAGTTAAACTCGCACGGAGTTATATTTTTTGCATTTAATGCGTTATTGTATTGTTCTATAAACCAGCTTTTATCAATTCCGACATCAATAATATCCCAAGGCAGATCTTCGTTTAAATCGTATTGTCTTTGAGCTTCATAATCCAAATCAATTCCGCATTCTTTTGCGGTATCTTCCCATAATTGCTTATCGACATTTTCATCCCATGTGCTTAAATAAACACCTTTTTTATGAAGTTCATAAATAAATTTATTAAATCTTTTATCTCCTCTTGTTAACGCGCATTCAAGTTTTGATGTAAAACTGTTATGGTAATTAATTTTTACTCCTTTTAAAGGTTTAACTTTATCTAAAAGATAACATATTTTATTTTTAATTTCCTCTCTGCCGTTTTGCCCGAACCATTGAAACGGCGTGAATGGTTTTGGAACAAATATTGATACGGTGCAGGTTAAATTTAAAGTATCTTTTAATTCAAGTTCTTTTTTTATTTCTTTGGATTTATATTTTATTTTTTTAAACAATTCAACCATTTCATCAAGGTCTGATAAAGTTTCGGTCGGAAGTCCTATCATAAAATAAAGTTTTATTCCGCTAAATCCGTTTTTATAGCAGTTTAAAACGGTATTAATAATTTGTTCTTCCGTTAAGTTTTTGTTTATTACGTTTCTGAGTCTTTGGCTTCCTGCTTCCGGGGCAAGCGTTACGGTTGTTGACCTTACCGTTCTTACCATTTGAGCCAGCTTTTGGCTGTACCTGTCTATTCTCTGGCTTGGAAGTGATACGGATACTTTTCTTTTATTCATTTCACATGATAATTCTTCAATTACGCTTTCTATATTTGTGTAATCGTTTGATGATAAGGATAAAAGCGAGTATTCATCGTATCCGCTTGTTAAGGTTGAATCTTTTACCATTTTTATTACATCTTGAGCATTGCGTTCTCTGATTGGAAGCGTAACGTGTCCTGCTTGACAGAACCTGCACATCCTGCCGCAACCTCGGCGTATTTCTATTATTGTTCTGTCATGAACTCCGGATGAGTATGGAACAGGGCTTTTTACAATTGTGTTATCTTTTGATATATCGTAAATTCTTTTTCTCGTTTTATTTTTAGCGGCGGGAGCGTATATCCCCTCTATTTTTGCAAGTTCTTTTATTATTTCCGCTCTGGATAAATTTTTTTCTTTTAGTTTTTTATATTTTTCAAGCAGCTCTATAATTAATTCTTCGCCGTCGCCAATCATAAAAATATCAATAAAATCTTCAACAGGTGCGGGATTAAAACAACAAGGCCCGCCTGCTGCAATTATCGGGTCAGTTTCTTTTCTGTTATTACGTTTTACTTCTATTCCGCTTAATTTAATCATTTCAAGCATTGCAGGGTATGCAAGCTCGTATTGCAGAGAAAATCCCATTATATCAAATTCTTTTGCGGGCTTTTTTGTTTCAAGAGCAAAAAGTAATTCTTTTTTATCGGTTAATATCTGCCTAAAATCATTATCGGGTGAGTAAATTCTGTCTGCAAGAAAGCGCTCGTCACGATTTACTTTATCATATAATATTTTTTGCCCAAGATTACTTATAGCTATTTCGTATTTATCGGGGAAAGCAAGTGCCAATTTTACCTGTGCACTTTCAAAATCTTTATTTCGGCTTAAATATTCCCCTCCCGTATATCGGTAGGGTTTCATTACTCTATAAAGACTGCATTGCATTTCTGTCGGAAGTTTATTCATTTATGCCGGTTCTTCGGGTATATACCGCTCTATGTCTATTATTTTACCGTTTGTTTCAGTTTTAAAGTTATCAATAAATTCAAAAAATAATTTATAGGGCACTTTATACTTATATAGTGCGGGACTTATCCCGTTATTTTTTAAAACTGTTACAATATAAAAGCATTTATTGGCATACTCCAATAAATACTCCTCCTTAAAAGAATTACCGTTATCGTCTTTTGTGATTTTTATGAAAGGAAATTCTTTTAAAAATTTCTTTTCCGCACTATCTTCCGTATTATTTGGCTTTTTTATAAAGTTTATTACTTTATCTTTATTTTTATCCATATTTTTATTTAAGTAAACTTTATAAAATCGGTCAAATTATTTACAATTTAATTAATTTTATATGCAAGATCGGGTTTTCTTGCCGCAAGTGTTTCATCTACTTTTTTAACGGGAGTATTTTTAGGGTGAGTCAATACTTCCTGCGGGTTTTCCTTGATTTCATCAGCTATTTCTATCATTGTTTCAATAAATTCATCCAGCCTTGCTTTAGTTTCCGATTCTGTAGGTTCTATCATTATTGCTTCATGAACAATTAAAGGGAAATATACTGTCGGCGGATGAAAATTTGAATCCATTAATCTTTTGGCTATTCCTAATGTATTAACTCCTTGTTCTTTTTGCCAATCGCCTGATAATACAAATTCGTGCATACATTTTCTGTCGTAGGGCAGTAAATAATGTTTTTTCAGTTTATTCATCATATAGTTTGCGTTTAAAACAGCGTTTGAACTTACATCTTTTAATGAATTTCCCTGCATAAGTATATAAGCGTATGCTCTTACTAATACCGAAAAATTACCGTAAAACGCTTTCATTTTACCTATGCTGTTTTTTAAGTCATATCTTCTTATATATTTGTTTCCGTCAAAATCAATATAAGGAACGGGCAAAAATTCTTTCAGTTTATCAACAACTCCGACGGGGCCTGCACCCGGACCTCCGCCTCCGTGCGGGGTTGAAAAGGTTTTATGAAGATTGATATGTACTATGTCAAAACCCATTAACTTAGGATTTGTATGCCCCATAATTGCGTTCATATTTGCGCCGTCATAATATAAAAGCGCACCCGCTTCGTGGACAAGCCTTGATATTTCAAGTATATTTTCTTCAAAAAGTCCTAAAGTGTTAGGATTGGTTAACATTATTGCTGCGGTATTATCGTCCAGTACGGATTTTAATGCGTCAAGGTCAACAAGTCCTTTTTCGTTTGATTTCAACTCGATTATATTAAACCCGCACATAGCTGCACTTGCGGGGTTTGTTCCGTGAGCGGAATCGGGGATTATTACATTTTTTCTTTTTTCGTTTATTGTTTCAAAATATTTTTTAACAATCATCATCCCGCACAATTCACCGTGAGCGCCTGCCGCGGGCTGCAGGGTTATTGCAGACATTCCTGTTATTTCTTTTAAAGCCTCCTGCAAGTTATACATTAATTTTAATGAGCCTTGCGCGTCGTCATCTGACTGCTTAGGGTGAAGCGAAGTAAAACCCTCAAGTGCTGCAAGTACTTCATTTACTTTGGGGTTATATTTCATAGTGCATGAGCCGAGCGGATAAAATCCTTTTTCAATGCAGAAATTTTTATCCGATAACTCTTTATAATGCCGCATAACCTCAAGCTCGCTGATTTGCGGAAGTATTGTTCTATTTTCCGTATTCAGATACTTTTTATCTATAAAGTTAAAGTCTAAATTCTCATCGGTAAGGGTAACTCCCTCAGTTCCGTTTACGCTTTTTTCAAATATTAATTTTGTCATTTTATCCCTTTTAAATTCCTTGTGCTTTATTGTATGCCAATTTTGATCTTCTTGTTATTTCGTTATAGTCTGCGTCTTTATATATGGCTCTGCCGAGTCCTACAGCTTTAGCTCCCGCTTTTAAGTATGCGGGGATATCATCTGTTTTTATACTTCCTGCCGCTATTATATTTATAAATTTCATCGGACGAAGTATATCTTCTATGTATTCTGCTCCGCCCATGGGATTTGCTGGAGAAATTTTTATTAACTGAGTATTTGCTTTCCAAGCCGAATATGCTTCGTTTGGAGTTGTTGCCGTCATAATAAGCGGTGTTTTTTCGCTTTTGCAAAGCCGTACTAAATTCATTTGAAAAACGGGTGATACAACGACATCGGCACCCGCATCAATTACGATTTGAGCCTGCCTTTGCGTTATTATTCCGCCTGCCATAATCATGGGACGGTCTTCTCTTTTGGTTAATTTCTCCAATACCTTAACCATTTCGGGGGTTTCGATAACTATTTCAATTATTTTTATTCCGCCGTCCGTTATTGCATTTATTATCTTTTCCGTTTCTTCCGGGTTTTGATTTCTCAACAGTGCAAATATTTTTTCTTGTGTTATTTTACTTATAGGGTTCATTAATCTTTCTTTCTCAACTTTATCAAATTAGCAAAAAATGCGTTTTCCATTTTTTCTGCGGTTTCATTTGATAATATTTTTTCCAAATCTTCCTTAAATGTTGTTATATCTTCATATTTTCTGAGTATCCCGTCTATTGCAATTGAAATATCGCCTGTTTCTTCGGATACAACAATACAGGTTGAATCCGATACTTCGCTTGCACCTATTGCGGCTCTGTGACGTGTACCGTATCTCCAGCTTAGTTTGGGATCTTCCGTCAATGGCAGCAATACACCTGCTGCCAGAATTTTATTATTATTTATTACCATTGCGCCGTCGTGCAAAGGCGTGTTTGGGAAAAAGATTGTTAATATTAATTCTGCCGAAATATCAGCATTAATTATCGTTCCGACATCATTATAAAAAGATTGATCTTGATTTTTTTGTATAACTATTAATGCGCCTCTTTTAACTCTGCTGCAATATTTTACAGCTTCTGTTATTTCTTTTACAACATTTGTTTTTTGTTCGTTAGCGCTTGTTTTAAACCACAGGAAATTTTTTGCAACAAACTTTGTCTGCCCCAGATGAACCATAAGACGTCTTAATTCGGGCTGGAATACTATCACCAAAGACAACAATAACCCTGTTAACAGGTATTGAGCTATTTGTCCGAGGATTTGGAATTCCAAAGCAATTAATGCTCCCGAAAATATCCACGCTGAAATTATAAAAAGCAGTATTCCTCTTACGAGTTTTTCCGACTGAGTATTTTTAATGAATTTTACGTATAAATATACCGCAATTAATATAACAATAAGAACCTGCACCGCATCTTTAACGGTTAAATTTACTGCGCTTGTTGCAAGTTCCGTTTTGTCAAAAAAATTGCCGTAAAATTTTAATATCGTATCAAGCATTCATCAGTCTTTCGGGAATTACATCCGTTTGTATTAATTCTTCATAAGTTTGTCTATTTATTATAATATCAGATTTTCCGTTATTTACAAGTACGGCGGCAGGTTTTAAAACTCTGTTGTAATTGCTTGACATGGAATATCCGTAAGCTCCGGTATCATAGAAGCATATTACATCGCCTTCTTCTATTACGGGCAGAGTAACATCTTTAGCTAATATGTCGCCCGATTCACAGTGTTTGCCTGCGATTGTAATCATTTCTGTTTCTTTTTCTTCGGGTTTGTTTGCTACTTCTACCGTATATTTTGCCTGATACAGACTTGGTCTGGCATTATCTGACATCCCGCCGTCAACAGCTTGATATCTTCTTCCGTTTGGCACCTGTTTTGAACTTCCTGCCGTGTAAATAGTAACTCCCGATGTACCGATTATGCTTCGCCCGGGCTCTATATATACATAGGGCGGTTCTATATTATACTCTTTCGAGTGTTTTTCTATTGACTCAATAATTGTTTGTGCAATTTCATATACCGATATGGGTTTATCATCTTCGGTGTATTTTATTCCCAAGCCTCCGCCTATGTTTATTTCTTTTAATTCTATATTATATTTATCTTTAATTCTTTTTATTTCTTTAAAAATTACTCCGATTTCATCGTAATAAACCTGTTTTTCAAATATTTGAGAACCGATATGAGCGTGCAGACCGCTTAATTTTAAATTTTTATATTCATTGATAATTAAATTAATTGCTTCATCTAAGGTTGTTAAATCAAAACCGAATTTTGAATCAAGATGTCCTGTTTGGATATATTCATGTGTATGGCATTCAATCCCGGGAGTAATTCTTAAAAGAATTTTTATTTCTTTTTTTGCTTCTGAAGCTATATCGTTTAACAGCATAAGCTCATAAAAATTATCAACCGAAATTGTGCCGATTTCGCATTCTACAGCCATTTTTAATTCTTCAAAGGATTTATTATTACCGTTAAACAAAGTCTTTTTCATATCAAAACCTGCTGATTTTGCGGTATATATTTCTCCGCCCGAGCATAAATCAAGCCCAAACCCCTCTTGCTCCATTATTTTGCATATTGACGCAGTCATAAACGCTTTTGATGCATACATCATTCTCATTTTCGGATATGATTTAAAAGCGTCTTTGTAACTTCTTGTCATAGAGCGAATTGTAGCTTCATCAAATATATAAAGAGGAGTTCCGTACTTATTTGCAAGTTCTGTTAAGTCGCATCCGCCTATTTCTACGTTTCCTGCTTCATTTATTTTTCTTGTAATCGGCATTATTTCTTGATTTGCTGTTTTCATTTTTTTCTTCCTTCTCCATTTCTATCGTATCATAAACATTTTGCTTGATTAATAAAAAAAAAGTATTAATATAAGACTATGAAGAAATTACTTATAGCTGTATTAATTTTAGCGGGTTCTCAAATTCAGTCAGCATATTGTGCTGATAATGACTCGTTATATGAGGCGGCTCAGCCTTTTGAGTCTAAATTATATAATGACGTTGACCCTTATCAGGATGAAGATACCGTTAAATACTCTTGGTCGCCTTATCCGCTTTTTAGAACAAGTACTGACTTATATTTTAAGGATATTACAATTCCGCCGGGGTACTACCTTTTGACTCCAAGGAATTTAAAAGGACGCGATTTTGTTCTGTTTAAACAAAACGGTAAAGTGGAATTTATTATACCTGCTGCAAAAAAAGAGGATACTCCTATAAATTTTTATGATGCAAATGTTCCTAAAATTAAGTTAAACGGCTGGCAGAAATTTACCTTAGGAGTAAGAAAGAAATTTTATGATACCGCTAAAAATTCGGGACGTGTTACTCCGCCTTCATCTTATGTTAATGTAGAAGTTGAAGTTAAGTATATTATAATTACTTTATATTACGGTGAGGATAAATATACTTTATTGTTCAAACGGAGTCCTTATTAATTTTTAGTCGGTCTTTTGTCACTAAATATCCGCATTTTGTACACGCAAGAACTTCTCCCGTTGAATCTACAGGCAGAAATGTATGTTTACAGGTTAATATATCCTCAAGCTCGGGTTCATTTTCTTCATTTTGAACAATTATATTATTCTCCCGATTTTTCAATTTGTTTAATATTCTTATAATTTTTTCAATGATATACATTGTTTATTACACCGTCCGAAATTATTGCTATGCAAAGTAATACGATAAAGAAGGCAAGCAGATTTTGCATAATTAAAAACTTTCTTATAAAATTTTTCTGCTCTTTTGGTGCTTGATTTTCTCCTCTCATACTGCCCATTAATATATTATATTTTATTTCTTCATCGGGATTTTTTATATGAGTATTCATTGTCTTAATTAATATAATGGCAGTCGGGATTGATAATAACGTCAATAAATAAATTGGCGGTAATGTTTTTAATATTACTCTGATTAATATGTTTAAATAAGCCGAAATAATGAATATTACAAGCAAAATAAGCGCATTTCTTTCATTCCCGCAAAGTCTTGAAAGCGTCATTTTTCTGTTTGTTTTGTCATACTTATAATCTAAAAGCATATGATTGTGTAAAACCGCAACAACAAATAATCCCGTGGAAATTGAAATTGCTAAAATATCATAAGAAAATCCGCCCGTCATAACAAAATACACACCCGAATATAAAAGCGGAGAAAAAGCAATAGCAACAAGAACTTCACCAAACCCCATTGAGCCCAATATGGGATAAAGCAAAAATATAAATGCCGACGGAATTATGATATATAAGAGTTTAAATCCGTAAATACCGATAAAATATAACCCTGTTAACCCTGCAATAAAAAATAATAAAACTGAAACAGCAAAAGCCGTTTTAAGTGAAACCTCTTTGTTTATTATTAAAGAGCACTTTCCTTTTTGAAAATTAAAATCGTTTTTTAATCCTTTTTTTATTTTGTTATATTCAATTACATAATCAACAACATCATCGAATAGATTAGTTGCAAGGTGCAGAATAACGATACCAAAAAGTGCAATTAATCCGTAAAATACATTGCCTCCGTTTAAAAAAGCGAATAAAAATGGTACTACCCAAGACATAATTGATATTGGCAGAGAATAGCCTCGACACAAAGTAAAAAACAGGTTAACTTTATCTTTAAAACCCATAAAATGCACAAACCTCACCAATATATTATAAGCATAGCTCAAAAATATTAATTTTTTGTAAAAAAATGTTACAAAAACTTTTAATTTATAACTAAATAAGACATAATATTAAAAAAACAATAAATAAAAATTATTTTAATAAGTAAAAGAAATATTTTAATTTTAAGAAAAACATGTTATAATATGAAAACAAAAGTTGATAAAGTGTTCTAAATACATTTTATCTTCTCCCCAAAAAGAATAAAAAAAATTTTATGTTAATAATTCGTAAAATTTTTGAATAAAAAAGTCAATTATTAAAGATAAAATTTTTTTATATATAAGTGTAGGTAAGTAAGTATATTTTTGTCGGAGGAAGAATGACAATAAGTGTGAACTCTAGGAAAAAACAGGCAAAGAAATCTTTTGATGAACTGTTAAATGATTTAAGAACAAGTAATTCGGAAAAAGTTAGATATAATGCTGCAAGAGTACTCGGTGAAATGGGTGACGCAAGCGCAGTTGAACCGTTAATTGATGTACTTAAAAATGACAGAAACGGCTCTGTTCGTTTATATGCAGCAAGAGCACTGGGTGAACTCGGTGAAGTATCTGCTACAATTCCGTTAATTGAATCTTTACGCGAAGACAGAAATGTTGATGTTCGCGTTCGTGCAGCCAGAGCATTAGGCCGTTTGGGCGGCAGAGAAGTGGTTGAACCGCTTGTTGAAGCATTAAATGATGAAAATCCTCAAGTTTGTATTACCGCTACCGATGCTTTAATTGAAATCGGCGATGTTGCTACCGATGCTTTAATTGAATCTTTGGATAGTGAAAAAGTTAATGTCAGATGTGATGCTACCCGTGCTCTTGGTGAAATAGGCAACCCTAAAGCTGTTGACCACGTTATTAAAATGTTAAAAGACGAATGGGTTAACGTTCGTATCTATGCGGTTACTTCTTTAGGTAAACTTAATGATACAAAAGCAGTTCCGTCTTTAATTGAAGTTATGAAAAATGAAAAAGAAAATGACCTCGTTAGAGCCGGCGCCGCTGCTGCATTAGGTGTTCTTCGTGATCAAAGAGCTTTGCTTCCTTTAAGAGAATTAATTGTTAAAGCTGAAGAACTCGGCGAACTTGAAGATACGGCTTTAAAATCATTTAAGAAAATTATGGCAGCTAACTGGAAACCGGTTAACGATATGCAGGGTAAAAAAGTTACTGCTTAACTTAAAAAAAATATAAAAAAGACTCCCGAAAAGGAGTCTTTTTTTTGTTAATTTTTGTCCGGATTTTGACATTAACCCTTGTTTTATTTAAAGTATATATTGGATAAGGGTTATTTTTTATGAAAATTAAGACGGAAAATCTTGTTAAAATTTATAATGACAGAACTGTTGTTAATAATATTTCTTTAGAGGTTAATAAGGGTGAAGTTGTAGGGTTGTTAGGTCCGAATGGTGCGGGTAAGACAACAACATTTTACATGGTTGTCGGTTTAATCAGACCTAATTCGGGTAAAATATTTATTGATGATATCGATTTAACCGAAATGACAATGAATTTAAGGGCAAAACAAGGTATCGGCTACCTGCCTCAAGAGGCTTCTATTTTCAGAAAACTGTCTGTTGAAGATAATATTAAACTTGTTTTGGAACTTAATGATAAACTTACTAAAGATGAGAAAGCAAAAAAACTTGAAGAACTGCTTGAGGAGTTTAGAATAAAGAGATTGAGAGATACAATGGCCGTATCTTTATCGGGCGGTGAAAGAAGACGTGTAGAAATTGCCCGCGCTCTTGCAGCAAGCCCCGAATTTATACTCCTTGATGAACCTTTTGCGGGAATTGACCCTATTGCAATAGGTGAAATTAAAGAAAATATTAAACTTCTCTCCGACAGGGGACTTGGTGTCTTAATTACCGACCATAATCCAAAAGCTACTTTATCAATAACAGATAGAGCCTACGTTATATTTGACGGTAAAATTCAAATAGAGGGCTCAAGGGATAAGATAGCTAATGATGAAATTGCAAAACAATTTTACCTCGGAAAGGATTTTTCGCTTTAATGAAGATTAAACGAATTGACAGATATATTTTTTCGCAGGTGTTCCTTGCTTGTTTTGCCTGCATTTTTATCTTTATGATTGTTTGGATTATGCCCGAAATCTTTTTAAAGACTGTCCAAAGAACTATTAGCGGTGTTTATACCGTTGAAATGGGAATTTCAATTATAATTTATGAACTTCCAAAAGTTTTAAATATAGCTCTGCCTGTCGGAATGCTGTTAGGAACTTTGCTTACTTTTGATAAATTAAGTAAGGATTTTGAAATTACCGTGCTTCGCGGAGTTGGAATTTCATTTTTCCGTATCATAGCTTCAGTAATTATTTTAAGTGTGTTTGCAACGGGAGTAACTTTTGTTGTAGGCTCTAAACTTTTACCTTATTCCGCCGCAAAATTGAGCGACATAAAAGGTGAAAACAGAACTTCTCAATTTGTTTTCCCCGTTAAAAATCCGGATGACTCAATGAACAAAATTATTATAGTTTCTAACTTTGATGATAATAATATCCGCGATGTTATTGTTTTGAATTTCTACAATAAAGCTGATGAGGGAGCAAGTCTTTTATCAAGTGTTATTGTATCCGATTTTGTTAAGTACGATTATAAAACTTGGACTATTAACAGCGGTAAAAAATATTTGATTTCTAAAGACGGTATTTTTCATCAAATTGAAGAAATTGAAAATCTGCCTATTCTGGAAAATCAAAGCGCAATAAATGCTTATAAATTAATGAAATATTCTGTTAATCGCGACCGAGAACTTACAAATGCTCAAATTTCGGAATACATAAAACTCTTAAAACGGGAAAAAATGGATGATGAGTACAGATTTATGCTTAATAAGTATATTCAGCGCTTTATTCATTCGTTTATGTGCATATTATTTACAATATTAGGTTGTCTGCTTGGGTTCTCCAAGCCGAGAGAACAAAAATTTATAGGCATGCTTGTTGCTGTCGGTATTATATTTTCGTATTATATTACGATTCCGTTTTTTGATTTATTGGCGGAAAAGGCAATACTTTCCCCTTGGGTTACTTCGATGATAGCTCCTGTTTGTGCTGTTGCTTTAATTATTGTACTTAAAAAAGTTAAGGATTTATAATGATTAAAAAAATTTTTGGTTTTATTGCTTTAAGTTTAATTTGTTTTAGTTGTGCTCCCGTATTTGCTAAAGAAAAAATGCCGTACAGAATTGTTCAAGACCCTGTCGGTGTTTATGTTATTGAGGTAAATACAGCTAAAGTAAAAGGGAAATTAATGCCCTTTTATGTTGATGATTTAGCTGAAAATAAAGAAGTTTACGATTTAACTTTTTCAAAGTTTGTAGTTAACGCGGGCTTTTTTGACCCTAAAAATCAAAAAACGGTTTCTTATGTTGTCATTGACGGTGATACGGTGCTTGACCCGAAACAAAATGAAAATTTAATGAAAAATAAAACTTTAGAACCGTATATTGATAAGATTTTAAACCGCTCTGAATTCAGAATATTAGAGGATTCTAAAAAACACTTGGTTTATGATATAGCAAGGCACAATGATAAGCCTAAAAGCGGTTATGTTATAAAACATTCAATTCAAGCAGGTCCTATGCTGTTTCCCGACTTAAATTTGGAAGAAGAATTTTTTGTCATAGTTAAAGACGGAAAAATTGTAAGCGAGTCTGCTTCCGCTTTGCATAAATATGCAAGAACTGCTATCGGGATTAGAGAAAACAATGTATATCTCTTTATTGTTACCACTAATCATCCTATGACACTTGAAGAACTTGCAAATCTTACCAGAAAATGGGGAATGGAAAAAGCCATGGCATTTGACGGGGGCGGTTCTACTTCTTTTGATTCCAATGAACTGCACATTATCTCAGATAAGGATAATACGGCAAGAAAATTAAAATCTTTTTTAATTTTGAAGTGATTTTAAATAATCTGTTATTGCTATCAATCCGAGTTTATAACTGTTTGCGCCAAATCCCGTTATTTGTCCTATGCATGCGGGTGCCGTAAGTGATACTTTTCTAAATTCTTCGCGTTTATGTATGTTTGATAAATGAATTTCCACAGCGGGCATGTTAACTGCTAAAAGTGCATCTCGAATTGCTACGCTGGTATGTGTGTATGCTGCCGGGTTTATTACAAGTCCGTCATATTCATTTTTTGCCGATTGAATTTTATCTACAAGCTCGCCTTCTATATTGCTTTGATAAAAGTTAACTTCAACATTTAATAATTCGGCTTCTTTTTTTATGTATTCTTCTATATCTTTAAGTGTTTGATTTCCGTATTTATCAGGCTCGCGAGTGCCGAGCAGGTTTAAATTCGGGCCGTTTAAAAATAATATTTTCATAAATACCTCATTTTATTAATTAATTCTTTTGTCTGCACTCTTACTTTTTCATCTTCCGATAAAATTTCATCAATTGACGGATTTTGTATACCCGTGTAGCTGTCATATATTTTTTTTGTTATTTCATAAATTTGTAAAAATTTAATTTTATTTTCAAGAAACGCAAAAACGGCTTCTTCATTAGCTGCATTCATGCAGACAGGGTATGTTCCGCCCTTTTTCCCCGCCTCTATGGCAAGTGCTAAAGCGGGAAATTTATCTAAATCCGGTTTATAAAATTCAAATTTTGAGGCTTTTATAAAATCAAAACTTTCGGTTTCTACTCCCTCGCTTCGCTCGGGGTATGTTAGTGCATATTGAATTGGAATATGCATACTGGGGTTTCCGATTTGTGCAATTATGCTTCCGTCATTGTATTCTACTGCGCTGTGTATATAGCTTTGAGGGTGGACTATAACTTTTATGTCATCATAATTAAAATTAAATAAATGATGTGCTTCTATAACCTCAAGACCTTTGTTCATTAATGTTGCTGAATCAACCGTTATTTTTTTACCCATTTTCCACCTTGGGTGAGCCAGAGCTTCCGATAAATCGGCTTTTTCCATTTCTTCTCTGCTTGAAGTTCTGAAAGGTCCGCCTGATGAAGTTATTATTAAATGTTTTACGGTTTCTCTATTCGTAATACATTGAAATATTGCGCTATGCTCGCTGTCTACCGGCAGTATTTTAACGTTGTTTTCTTTTGCAAGCCTCATTACAATATCGCCTGCCATAACGAGAGTTTCTTTATTAGCAAGCGCTATATCTTTTTTATTCCGGATTGCGGTTATTGTCGGTTTTAGCCCTGTTTTTCCCGACAGTGCAACAAGAACTAAATCAATTTCATTTAAGGATGCTATTGTATTTAATCCCTCATCTCCGTATAAAACTTTTGCGAAGTTTAGTTTTTGCTCCAGAATTTGGGCATCCTCTTTTGATTGAACACATACATATTTCGGATTATATTTTTTTGCCTGTTCAAGCAGTAAATCGGTATTTTTTCCCCCGCTTATTGCGGTTACTTTTATTTTACCGTTTAACTTATCCGTAACTTCTAAAGCCTGAGTTCCTATTGAACCTGTTGAACCTAATATTGCTATATTTTTTACCATTTTAAACTCTGCCGTATATATCTTTCAACCGTTCTATATCGTTTTCGTCCAATATGTCACCCTGCTGTACTTCAATTATTTTTAATTGTTCTTCCGTTTCGTTTTGAAGCGAGTGTATTTCTTCTACATCTATATCAATGCTGTTTCCGGGAGGTAATTTATACGTTTTATCACCTTTAATAACCGTAGCTTCTCCCTCCAAAACTACCCAGTGTTCACTTCTGTGATGATGAAGCTGCAGGCTTAATTTTGCTTTCGGATTTACTATTATACATTTTGTTAAAAATCCGTTTCCCTCCTCTAATACGCTGTAACATCCCCAGGGTCTGTATATTGTTTTATGTATTTCTTTTGCAGAAGTATTTTTACCGTTTAGTTTTTTATATATTTTTTGCGTTCCGTTTGTATTTTTTGTGCTGCATACCATTATTGCATCTTCGGTTTGGATTACTGCAGTATCTTCTAATCCTATTGTTGCAACAAGTTTTGATGTCGAATATATTAAAGAATTTTTGGAATTTATGTCTATTACATTACCTGTTATATAATTTCCGTTTTTGTCTTTGTCTGATATTTCATATATTGCATCCCATGAACCTATATCTTTCCAGCTTGTTTCAAACGGAATAATTGCCATTTTTTTTGTTTTTTCCATTAGGGCATAATCTATTGAAATATCGGGCATTTTTTCGTACTCATTTAATGATATTGAGGGAATTGCAGTAGTTATTTTTTCGCTTTCAGCCGTTTTTAATATATCTTTAGCATAGTGCTTTATTTCTTCAAGGTATGTTTCAATACTGAACATATATATTCCCGTATTAACGTATAATTTGCCTTTTAATTTTTCCTTGTCGGCTTTTGTTTTTGGTTTTTCCGTAAAAGCGCTTGCTTTGAGAGCATCGGGAACTATCTCGCTGATTTTGGGATTTTTTCTTGCTTTTATATATCCGAAGTTTTCATCAATTGTATTTGTTTGCTGAGGAAAAGCAACTATATAACCTGCTTGTGCAAGTTTTATTCCTTTTTCAACAATTTTTGCAAATTCCGTTCTGTTAGGTATTATATGATCTGCGGGCACTGATAAAATTATTGCAGAATTATTTTTTAACAACCCCATATTATCTTCAATATATTTTACGGCGATAGTTAAAGCAGGTGCCGTATTTTTGATTACAGGCTCCGTTATTAATTTATAATCGGATTTTCTGCAGAATTTTTCTTTTAATGTTTTTAACTGTTCTTTTATTGCGCTTGCGTGTTTTACGTTTGTTGAGGTTATTATATTTTTATCATCGCAGATTGTAGCAAGACGCAAAAAAGTCTTTTGAAAAAGAGTATATTCATCATTTATTTTAAAGAGCTGTTTAGGGTATGTTGCTCTTGATAGAGGCCATAATCTGCTTCCCGAGCCTCCTGCTAATATTACCGAATATAATTCTGCCATAACTATCCTCTTTTACGTTATTATACAATAAACTTTCATATTGTTGAAATTCTTTTCCAATCTTAATGTATAATTAATTTATGAAAAATTATAAAAATATAATTTCATTAATGTCGGGAACATCTGTTGATTCAATAGACGCTTGTTTAGTCAGAATTTTTGATGATTTATCTTTTAATGTTATTGACTCATATTCTCTTAAATATAGTGAAAATATCAGAAAAAAAATATTAGAACTTGCAAACGGCGCGGGAAGCGTAGCAGATATTTGCTATATGAATTTTGTTGTCGGCGATTTATTTGCACGTGCGGTCAATTTATTAATAAAAAAATCGGGTATAAAAAAAGAAGATATTGATTTTATATCTTCGCACGGACAAACTGTTTGTCATTTACCTCAAAAACAAAAAATTGATAATGTTTGCACGGGCTCTACTTTACAAATAGGTGATATTTCGGTTATTTCACAAAAAACCGGAATTTTAACAATAGGAGATTTTAGACCCAAAGATATTGCATCAGGCGGGCAGGGCGCTCCTTTAGTTCCGTTTGCGGACAGAATTATTTTCCCGCGCGGGAAAAATCGGTTAATTCAAAATATAGGCGGAATATCTAATGTTACGGTTTTATCGGATGATGTTGAAATTTTTGCATTTGATAACGGCCCCGGGAATATGCTTATTGATTACTTTATGCAAAAACTGTTTAATCAGCCTTATGATAAAAACGGACAAATCGCGCTGAAAGGAAATATTGATTTTAATTGGTTAAATAAACTTTTAAAAGAGCCTTATTATAAACTTGATCCGCCAAAATCTACGGGCAGAGAGCTGTTTAATTCAGATTATGCTGAAAATATCTTTCTTTGCGCGCCTGCTTCTGAGTATGATGTTATTGCTACAATCACATACTTAACTGCAAAGGTAATTGTTCAATCTTATGAAGATTTTATTTTCCCTAAAACAAACATTGATGAAGTTGTGCTTGGCGGCGGAGGTGCGTATAATCAAGCAATAATAAAATATTTAAAAGAGCTTTTACCCTCTGTATTAATTAAAACTCATGAGGATTATTTCATACCGAATAAGCTCAAAGAGTGTATTGCTTTTGCATATTTAGGCTATTTTGCGTTTAATAAGCAAACAAATAACATTCACTCCTGCACGGGTGCGGATGAGAATGTTATTATGGGTAAATTTTCTTATTAACTATAAAATATTATCAAGCCCGTAAATAAAGTCATTATTATTATAAACGTGCCTTACGGCGAGAAGCACTCCTGCCATATAGCATGAGCGGTCCATAGTATCGTGTTTTATTTTAAAGATTTGACCGTCAGCGCCGAATATAACCTCTTGAGAAGCAATGTACCCGGGCATTCTGACCGAGTGAATATGTATATTTGCGCTTCCCGTTCCCCCTCTTGAACCTTTTATTAATTCTGTTTCAGCGCAATTACCCGCAGTAAAATTGCTGTTAACTTCAGCCATTAATTGCGCTGTTTTTACGGCGGTTCCCGACGGCGCATCTTTCTTTTGATTATGGTGAAGTTCTATTATTTCCGCATTATTAAAATATTTTGCCGCTTGTTTTGCAAACATCATTAATAATACCGCTCCCGTTGAAAAATTCGGAGCTATTAAACAACCTGTTTTTGTTTTCTCAGATAAGTTTCTTAAGTCATTTATATTTTCTTCATTTAACCCTGTTGTGCCTATAACCGATTTTACATTTAATTCCATATAAGTTTTTACGTGTTCAAAAATTCCGTTAGGCTGAGTAAAATCAATTATTACATCGGGTTTTGATGTGCTTATTGTGTTTTTAATATCGGTTTGTATTAAAACTCCGCATTCTTTGCCTGCTGCCGCGAAGCCTGCGTCTGTTCCTTCACCTAAAACATCTATTGCGCAAACAAGCTCCATATCATCGGCTTCAAGAACTGATTTTACAACCTGCTTGCCCATTTTCCCAAGTGCACCGACAACTCCTGCTTTTATCATTTTTCTACCTCGTTAATTATCTTTGACCCTTGTTATAATAACCGAAAAATAGCTTATAGTGCCGTGATTGTAAATAAATATTTATAATATTATGATAATATTTGCAGTAAATAGGAAAATATGTTAGTATAAAATCGAAATTAAAAATAAGAGGAGAACTAAAATATGCAAAATGCTTTAAAAATTGATTTTGAAAGATTGGAAAATGATATTCACTCAATCGGGAATGAACTTACTTTAGCTCAAACTTTAAATAATTTTCTTGAATGTTCACTAAACGGCGATTTTGACCTTGAACAGGCAGATAATGCAAACTTGGCGGTTATTCAAAAAAGAATACTTGAAAAGATAATTGATAAGTATGATGAATTGGAAAACAGCCTTAATTTTTAGTTAAATTGTTGATTTTTTCGGTAAAATTTATTAATATTTAACTATATTGGAGGTTAATTTATGGCGCAGCCGTTTGCTCAGGGAACTCAAATAAAAAAAAGAACTTCGGTTTTGGTATTTTTGAAAGGCACTACAGCGCCTCTTGTTTTATACGTTGAAAATCCGTTAGAGCTCTATGAGGAGCTTTTGCAGGTGCTTAAATTGAATTCACCGACTCCTAAATTAATTGAAAAAAATACCATAGGACCTGTTAAAAGAGTCTGCATTCAATCAACTTCAATATGCGCAGTCGCTCTGCAAGATGAACAGTATATGTAATTTATTTCATATCGACTAAAATTTTTACCGTGTTCTTTAACAGACCTATTGACCACCTTATTATCAATAAACCGCCTAATATTCCGATAATCGGATCTAAACTCGTAAAATTAAAGTATTTCCCCGCAATTAGTGCGCTAATTGCTAAAACGGAGGTCAGAACATCAGCTAATATGTGATAATATGCCGATTTAAAATTGTAATCTTTACAGGTATTATCTTTTTGATGTTCGCAATTTCTGCAGTGATGATGTTCATGCCCGTTATCTTTGCAGTGTTTGTATTCCATTATAAATATACACACTGAATTAACAATTAAGCCTATTGTTGCAATCATAATTGCTTCATTAAATTTTATGCCGAGCGGATGAAAAAATCTTGATATTGCTTCAAAAATTATCCACAAACCTGTTAAACCTAAAAATACAGAGCTTGTATATGCCGCCAGCGTACCTATTTTATCGGTTCCGTTTTTAAACAGTTCCGAATTTTTATATTTTCTTGTCAGCACGTAAGCTATATAAGTTAATCCGAGCGCAAGAGCGTGGGTTCCCATATGGTATCCGTCCGCTAACAGAGCCATTGAATTTGTTATGTAACCCCAGCTTATCTCCGCAATCATTGTTACTATTGTTAAAATAATAACAACAAGAGTTTTCTTTTCATTATCATTACTGATTTCATGGGTGTGAGCCATAATGTTATCCCTGCTTCATATCAATTAATATTTTAACAGTATTTTTCAATAAATTTACAGCCCAAACCAGAATAAATACGGCACCTAAAATACCCGTCAGCGCATCTAAATGTATGCAGTTAAAGTATTTACCCAGAACGAGAGCTATTATTGTTAATATTGATATTAAAACATCCGATAATATATGATAATACGCTGCTTTATAATTGTAGTCTTTAGATTCTTTTATGTTTCCGTCATGATGGTGATGATGATGTATGTGAAGTTTTCCCTCCATTACCGCAATACAAATGTAGTTTATTACCAACGCAAAAATGGAAGCGTATATTGCCTGTGTAAATTGGATTTGCTCGGGATTAAAAAATCTTGCGGCAGATTCATACATTATTCCGAGTGCAGTTATTCCTAAAAATAAAGCTGAAGTATATCCTGCAAGGACTCCGATTTTATAAGTTCCGTTAATAAATAATGTAGAGTCTTTAAATTTTCTTGCAACTATGTATGCAGCATAAGTTAATCCTAATGTAAGAACATGAACGCTCATGTGATAGCCCTCTGCAAGCAGGGACATTGATTTTGTTATATACCCAAAGGCTATTTCTCCAATCATTGCAAATATTGTAAATATTATTACAATAAGCATTCGCCGTTCATTTTGTATTTGTGTGTTTTCTTCCATACTACTTTATTTCAACCAATTTCTTAAATGAATTCAAATCTTCTATTGTATCAATACCTATTGAATTATATTCTACCACGGCTGTTTTAATTTTCATCCCGTTATATAAAGCTCTTAACTGCTCTAAACTTTCGGCGCGTTCAATTTCGGGCTGTGGAAATTTTGTCATTTTAAATAATGACTCGCGTTTATAGCCGTATATCCCTATATGTTTATAAAATTCAGCTATTCCAAGGTTTCTTTCATAAGGGATTTT
>CANPYB010000004.1 GCA_947587605.1 Candidatus Gastranaerophilales bacterium | reverse complement strand
ATGCGTATCCCATTTTTTCCTCGTTTTTATTCTCTTATATATATAAAAACCAAAAATCATGTTTTCATGATATTTTATGACACTTTTGTTAAGAAATTGTTACAATAAATATATACTGATTATATATAACATACGCAATTATTATGTTATATATAGTTATATAATTGTATATTAACGACTAAAGTAGTTGATTTATTTCTTTTTTGCCAATAAAGTCTTTATTGAATTATCAATAACAGCGAAATCTGCATTAACAGATAAAGTTTTAGCAGAACAAATTATAGAAATATATTTATCAGTATTATAGATATTATTTTCTTTTAATATTTTGCGAAAACTCTCACGCATTAACCGTTTAATATGATTTCTGACTACAGCGCGTTTATGAACCTTTTTACTGACAACAAACGCAATTTTTGTCGGAATATCAAATTGAGTTTTTTCTTTACCGAAATATATATTTATATAATCATCCGATACTATATTATTTAATTTATATGTTGCTATAAAAGCCGAATATTTTTTTAATCTGAATTTTTTTTGTAACATATTATATATATTATAATAAAAAGACCGGACTTGAAGCAGGTCATTTATATATTATTTTTTATCTGTCCCGCAGTCTAAAAGACCGACGTGTTTAACATATTGTTCAGGTGCCATATAATCTTTTATTTTTTCAAGCAGTTCTCTTGTTGTCTCATTTGATAATTGGGGATTATCATAATTTGCCATATACAGAATTGCAAAACCCTTTTTCAGGTCATCTGCCGGAACTTTTTTTATTGCTTTAGTGCCCTTTTTTGAAAGTATCTGAGTTTTAATAAATGATGCATTTGAACTGCCTTGCGGGCTGCAGCCGTATTCTTCACATATTTGAGAAAAGGTTTTGCCCGATGATAATTCACTTTCCATAGCAGATTTTCTAAATATACCTTGTTTTTTAAACAAATCATTATTTAAAAAATCATTAGATGGCAATCCAAATTTTTCTGCCGTTGCTCTGCCTTTATCATTTAATTTTGCAAAGCCAAAAGACGGTGAGTGTGCAGGGGTAAATCCAATTTTTGATATCATAATTTAGCCTCTTATTTTATAACCGTTTATACAAAAATTAAACAATAATTTTTTTGACAAAAATTGTTTAATTTTTAAGAAAATTTCTTTTTCCTGTTACAAAATCGGAAACTATATCACCGTTACCGTAGAGTTTATATTTATATATTGTAAGCCCATCAAGCCCTACAGGTCCTCTTGCATGCGTTTTTGATGTTGATATTCCTACTTCCGCACCAAAACCGTACCTAAAACCGTCTGCAAATCGAGTTGAAATATTTTTATATACACCTGCCGAATCAACAAGCGACATAAATTTTTCGGCATTTGCGTCATTTTCCGTAATTATACAATCAGTATGCTTTGAGCCGTACTTATTAATGTGATTAATTGCTTCATCCAATGAGTTTACCGTTTTTATTGAAATAATTTTATCACCGTACTCTTTTTGCCAATCATCATTGCAGGCAGGTAAAACATCACTTGAAGCAGATAATATACAACTATCGCCTAAAATTTTAACACCATTTTCGATAAGAGAATTAACCAATGGCGGAAGTGCATCTAATAATCTTGATTTATGAATTAAAACAGTCTCAACACTGTTGCAGGCTGCAGGGTACTGGCATTTTGAATCAATTATAATATCTATAGATTTTTTTATATCTGCAAACTCATCAATATAAATATGACAAATTCCGTCAGCATGGGCTAATACGGGTATTTTAGTATTTGCTTTTATAAATTTAACAAGCGAATTTGAACCGCGGGGGATTATTAAGTCAATATAACTATCTGCCTCAAGCATTAAGTTAACATCATCTCTTGAATAGAGCATATTAATCATATTTTGAGGAAACTCGTCAATTGAGTTTAAAGTATTTAAAATAATGTTAAAAATAGTTTTATTGGTATTAACTGCTTCACTACCGCCCTTTAAAATCAAGGCATTTGATGATTTTATACATAATGACACAATTTGAGAAATAACATCAGGGCGGGATTCAAAAATTACACCTATCACACCTATAGGGCAGGTAATTTTTTTTAATGTTATACCCTCAGCAATATTTTTAGACCAAACAATGTTGTTTACAGGGTCATCAAGCAAAGCCACATCACGCACTCCCTGCACCATATCACGGAATTTATTTTCATCAAGTTTTAATCGGTTATATGCAGAAAGGGTAATTTTACCGTTGTTTAAATCATTTTGAGCAGTTTGCAAATCAGTTTTATTAGCGTTAAATATAGTATCTTTGTCGTTTTCCAGTGCTGCTGCAATTCTATTTAAGGCAATATTTTTTATTTCGGTTGAAAGTCCTTGCGCTTTAATTGCTGAGTCTTTAGCAAGCTGTGCCGTTTTTATTACATCATTCATTATTAACACCTATATTATTGCAATATTATCTTTTGTGACAATTGCGTCATAGTTTTTGTATCCGAGTATATCATATATATCCTCCGAGTGAACTCCCATAATTTTTCTGCAGTCCTCGGAAGAATAATTAGCAATACCGCGTGCTATTTCATTATTATCGACATCAACAATTGAAATAACGTCGCCTCTTGAAAATGAACCGTTAATATTTTGAACACCAATAGCAAGCAGACTTTTATCCTCATTTACAATTGCGTTAACCGCACCGGAATTTATTACAACCTGCCCCGTAATATTAGTAGCATAAGCAATCCAGCGTCTTTTTTGCGACATTTGTTCAACAGGATAAAATGTAGTTCCTACTTTTTCACCGGAAAATATATGTTTTAATATTTGAGGTGATTTTCCGTTAGCAATTATAACGAACCCGCCCGAGTGAGTAACAACTTTTGCAGCCTGTAATTTGGTAATCATACCGCCTCTGCCTCCGTTTGAAGCTGTTTTGGCACAGTTTTCTATTTCGGGTGTAAGTTCTTTTACTTCGCTAATCAATTTTGCTTTCGGATTTTCTTTGGGATTATCGTCATATAATCCTTCAATATCAGAAAGTATTACAAGTAAATCCGCGTCAAGTTTACTTGCAACAAGCGCCGAAAGTTTGTCATTATCAGAAAAACTGACTCCGTATAAGGGATTTCCCGCTTCTTCAAGTTCTGCCGTTGATACAGTATCATTTTGATTAATTATAGGAATTACCCTTAAGTCAATCAATGTATTTAAGACATTATTTAAACTCAAATACTTAATTCTGTTAGTAAAATCATCCTCTGTAAGCAGAATTTGAGCTGTATTTATTGAATATTTCCCAAAACCGTCCTCATAAATACACATTAATTGGCTTTGTCCGACAGAGGCGCATGCCTGTTTTAGTGTTAAACTCTCTGACGAGTTAACATTAAGTTTTTTCGCACCCAATCCTACGGCACCTGACGTAATTATAATTATTTCCGTTCCCTGTTTATGAAGTTTTGATATATCTTCAATAAACGAATAAATACGTGACAGAGATATTTCTTTGTCGTCATTTCTTAAAACATTAGTTCCGAATTTGAATACTACTCTTTTTACGTCTTTAATATCCATAAAAATAATTATAGCTTAAAGAGCAAGGTTTGCAATAAAATCATTAATAAACTGCCTTGCAATGCGCGGAGTCATTATACCTTTTTGCATTGAAAATGTCATCGCAGATGACAATAAATTATCATCAACATTAACGCAGCAATCATTTGCAATTTGTTTTACAATATCAAGATATTCATTTTTATTTAGTGATGAGAATGTAAGCATAATGCCAAATCTGTCCGAAAGTGAGACAATTTCATCAATAGTATCGTTAAAATGTACTTCATTTCCCTCACGAGCAGAAAAACTCTCTTTGACAAGGTGCATTCTGTTTGATGTTGCGTATATAACAATGTTTTTTGGGGCGGAAGAAACAGAACCCTCAAGCGCAGCTTTAACTTCCGAAAAGTTTTTATCATTTTCATCAAAAGATATATCATCAGCAAATATAATAAACTTTAAAGGCAGATTACGAATTTTCTCATATAAAGACTGCAATTGAATAAAACTGTTTTTATCAACTTGAATAATTTTAAGATTGTAATCAGAAAACTCGTTTATTAATGCTTTTACCGTGGAAGATTTACCGCAGCCTCTATCTCCGTATAATAAAATATTATTTGCGGGTTTATTTTCCAAAAATGCAAGCGTATTTTGTTTAATTATATTCTGCTGGTAATCATAATTTTTTAAATCTGAAAAAGTAAGGTTATCAAAATACTTAACGGGTTTTATACTATCATCGGCAAGGTACTTAAATGCACTGTAGCAGGCAAAAATACCGTACCCGTTTTTGGAATATGATTTTATTATATCCTCAATATTAAATTCTTTCAGCCCCGATAGCGTAAAAGCAGGTAAATGGGCAATTAAGTCGGTTTTATCGGGATATTTTTTTTCAAACAATGATTTTATTTTATTAAAATCAAAGGATAAAAAATTATATATTAATGACAGCTCATAATTTGCAGTGCTTAATAGCTGTTCGTTATCTTTTATGCAATCACTGCAGCCTTTTGATATTATATTTTCATCTGTATAAATTAAATTACTTACATAATCATAAAAATTTTGAGTTTCAGACGTTTCATAAAAAGCGTTTATAAAATCGGAATATGCTCTTAAATCACGTTCAAAATTATTGTCGGAACTTAGCAGAACATCTAAAAAAGATATAAATAACTCAACAATTTTATTCTTTAAAACATTTTTATATATTGATATTAACAAAAGTGCCGTAAGCTGATTGTTCATATTACTTTAACCCGCATAAAATTTTATTTAATTTATTTGCACAGCGTTCTAAAAAGGACTTATTAAAGTTTGCAAAATTGTGCTTAAAATTGCAATTGAGCATTCTGCAATACATTTTACAAGACTTAGTTAATTGTCTGCACTCAACGGATTTAGCATTTTCCCATATTTCTTCGGGGCTGTTATCTTTAACATTACCGACTGCGTCCATATTAAAGCATAATCTGACATCACCATAGGGGTCTATAGCATAGTTTGTTGAGCCCACATCACAAGTTATTGATTTTAGTATATCATCGGGGTTATTAAAAAATATTTTCATTGCTTCTAACTGCTCATATGAATTATATATTGAATGACCTGCCTGTTTCATTTCAATGAGTCTGTCAATAACCTCAACCGCACGTTTTGCCATGGTTTTATATTTTAATCTTAACTCTTTCGGCATTGTATAAGTCGATGTTTTAGAGCTTGTTCTTACGCAGTATGCTTGAAAAGACTCTGCATCATCAAGCAATTGAAACATAATTCCGTTTAATTTATTTCTGGTGACAAACTCAACCAAGGGTATTGCCTCATCTATATTTTCGGGGAATAGTATTGTTGCAATATTTAATCCGATATTTGAGTGCTTTTCATTCTTTAATTTTTTAATTTGCATAATAGCATCAAGCAGTTTTTCAAACGAACCCTCACGTCCGCGGGATGTGTCATGAATTATGGGATTTGTAATTGAATTTAATGAAAAATTTAATGATTCTATAGGCGACTCGACAATTTTTTCATACAAATGAGATATACTAAACCCGTTTGTCATTGAAGCTACCTTAATTCCGAGAGAATGAGCATATTCGGCAAGCTCAAATATATCCTGTCTTAAAAAAGGTTCACCGCCCGAGAAGCAAAACCAAAATCCCTCGCCAAGCCAATTTCTTAAATCCGATAAAACTTTTTTCCATTCGTCTGTTGTAAGCTCTTTAGATATAACATCACCTGCCGATATTTTCCATTTATTGCAGGTAACACACTTCATTTGACATCTGTCTGTTATATCAAAAGTAATTTGTTGAGGTTTATTTATTGTATTTTGCATTATTTATCCTTTTTTTTAAATGGTATCAACCCTTATTTTCACTGTCAAGTTTCTTTGTTTGTGTATTAAAATGGTCATAAACTATTTTTGCTTGATTTTTAGATAAAATCAGCATTAATTCTTCTTTTGTAAGTTTTGAAATTTTTGCAACATTTGAATACTTATCAAGAAGCAGTTTTTTATTCTTGGTATATAAACCTTTTATATCATCAAGCTCGGAGTGAAGTGCGTCTTTATCCCTTAAATGCCTGTGAAACGTAATTGCAAACCTGTGAGCTTCATCACGTATTCTTTGAAAGAAATAAAGTGCCTGCGAATTAGAGGGAAATAATACGCTTTGCGATTTGTTCGGAATAAATACTTCTTCAATCCTTTTTGCAAGTGAAACTATATCTTGATTTTTTATTCCGAGCTCATTTAAGATTTCAACAGCGCTTGATAATTGCCCTTTTCCTCCGTCTATTATAATTAAATCGGGGAACTCAAGATTTTCTTTTTGAAGTCTTGAATAACGGCGCGTAATTACTTCGCGCATTGACATAAAATCATCGGGTTTTCCGTTTTCAATCGTTTTTATTTTAAACCTTTTATACTCGCTTTTCTTGGGCATTCCGTTATAAAAACTTACCATGGAAGCAACGGTGTGCGTGCCTTGAATATGCGATATATCAAAACACTCAACTCTGTGCGGAAATTTTTTAAGCCCAAGTTTTTCCTGTATATAACAACCTGTTTCGTTGTAATTTGTTTGTATTTCTTGAAGTGATTTTACTTTCATTTCTTCAAGATGATAATTGGAATTTTTTAGCGCAAGCTCAAGTATTTCTTCATTCTTTTTATTGGATTTCGGATTTATAGTAACTTTCGAACCTTTTTTTGCACTCAGCCATTTTTCAAACATCTCTTTATCTTCGGGATTTATTTTATAAGAAAATATTATTTCCGAGGGCAGATCTTCTTCGCTTGAAAGCTGATAGTATTCCTTTATAAAATATGTAATAATTTCACCCTCATCATCATAATCAGACTTTGCAATTTCAAAATCTTTTTTATTTGTAAGCCTGCCGCCTCTTATTTGTAATAGAGAAATACCGCCAATATATTCATCCGTGCTTATTGAAATAATATCTTGATTAATTTTTGTATTTTCATAAACTACTTTTTGTTTTTCTATAGTTTTTAAAACATCAAAATAACTGTCGCGAAATCTTGCTGCCTTTTCGTATTCCTGGTTTTGTGCATATTTCTCCATCATGGATTTTAATTCGTCAACCAGCTGCATTTGCCTGCCCGATAAGAAAAGTTCAACATTTTTTATCAGTTTTTTATATTCCTCGGGAGTAATCATTTTTTGGCAAGGCGCAAGACATCTGCCTATTTGATAATATATACAGGGGCGGTCTTTAAACTTTGGTGTTTTACACTGCTTTAGCGGAAACAATTTTTTTAATAAATCAAGAGTCGTATACATTGATTTTGCGTTTGTATAAGGCCCGTAGTATTTCCCCTCGAGCATATTTTTATTTCGCTTTCTGGTAACAAGTATTCTGGGGTAATCTTCTTTTGTAATAAGAAAATAAGGAAATTTTTTGTCATCTTTAAGCAGAACATTATATTTAGGCTTATATTTTTTAATTAAATGGGACTCTAAAATAAGCGCTTCGACCTCGGAATTAGTAATTATAAATTCAATACGGACAATTTGAGGCACCATTACCTTTAATTTAACCGACTCATGTTTTTTGTTAAAATAGCTTGAAACACGTCTTTTTAAGTTTTTTGCCTTGCCGACATAAATAATGGTATTATCCTTATCAAAAAATTGATAAGAACCGCTTAATTCGGGTATTAATCTTAACTGTTCTTTTATGTCCATAACAATATTATAACTGATATAATATATTTATGATGATAAAAAAATTCTTTTATAAATACATATTAAAGCGTAAATATTTCAGATACGGAAGCTGTAAAAGGTGCGGTGCGTGCTGCACTAAAATATATGTCAGCCACAAAAAAGATGTAATAAAGACGGAAGAAGAATTTTTAAAACTAAAAAAAATACATCCTTTTTATACATACCTTACAATGATTGATAAAGATGAGAACGGGCTTGTATTTAAATGCAATAAATTTGACTCTGAAAAAAGAATTTGTACAATTCATAAAATCCGCCCTTTAATATGCAGAAAGTACCCCGATGAAATTATATTTAAAATGGGAGCCTCAATGGCAGAAAACTGCGGATTTTATTTTAAACCCATTGATAACTTTAAGGAAATTCTTTTAAAACAAATGAAAAGAAATCAATAAAGTTTTTCAGTGTATTTTAAGAATTGCTTAACAAGTTTAACATTATGAACTCTGTGAATATTAACGCAATCTGACATTGCAGAGTATAGTGCAGTAGGTATATCCGCTTCCTCAACTGAAAGATTAAATGCGTTTCTAATAAATGATTTTCTTGAAATACCTGCTAAGATTGGTACGTTTAAAGATTTAAACTCATTCATTCTGCGCAAAAGTTCAAAATTAGATTTTCCGGCTTTGCCAAACCCAAACCCCGTATCAATTATAATATTTTTTCTGTCAAATCCCGCTGCGGTCAATTTATTTATTTTATTAAAGAAAGAAAAATAAATTTCTTCAACGATATCAGACTTTGTAAAATCGCTACTTTTAGCAGGTACACTGTCTGAGTGCATTATAACAACCGGAATATTATTTTCCGCAACGTAATTGTGCAAATCTTCATCATAATCAAGCCCCGAAACATCATTAATAATATCAGCGCCCGCCTCGATAGCAGCTTTTGCCGTTTTATAATGACGGGTATCAACGCTGATTGGTATATCTATATTATTTTTTCTGATAAGCTCAATTACAGGCAGAATGCGCGATATTTCTTCATCTGCCGAAATTTCTTCAGCATCGGGTTTGGTAGACTCTCCGCCTATATCAATAATATCAGCCCCGTCATTAATCAACTCAACTGCATAATTAAAAGCATTATTAAGATTATAATATTTCCCGCCGTCAGAAAATGAATTTGGAGTAACATTTAATATCCCCATTATATAAGGTCTTTTCCAGTCAAAAGTATAATTTCGTATTTTTAAAGGCATAAGCCTTAAATTTAATATTTTTTCCAATTGAGAAGAAAGTTCTTTTAATCTGAACGGCTGATTTTGCAGTTTTGCTACAAGATTGTTTAATTGACAATCTGAAGCAAAAATTAATGCGTCTGTGTATTCGCACTTGCACATAACTGTTTCACGGCTCACAGCGCAGTCAAAACCTAAAGACAAACATAACTGTTTTAAAATATTAGCTTCATGCGGTTTTAAATTAAAAATTTTAAAAGCACTGCCTTTATATTTTTTAGACGCCTCATTTATATAAGAAATATCAAACTTAACTGAATTAAGTTCTTTTAAAACATCATTATCAGCAGTTTTAACAATAATATTTTCCATAAATTAATTATAAAAAAAACGGGCTAATTTGTGTAGCCCGTTTTTATAATATATCAAATCTTAATTATGATAATAAATCAACTAATTTTGATAATTTACCTGCTTTTTCCATAAGTTGTCCGCTTTTAGATTTAGCACCGGTATATGCACATTGACCTCTTTCAAGAATATCAGAAACACCATTACCGTCGCTATCTTTAGCTACTACAGAAGGAAATACGCTTGCAAGACCGGCCATACCTCCAATATTTGCAAATGCTTTTGTCTGTCTTACTGCAGCAGTAGCATCATCGGCTATTCCGCTGTATGCAATCTTTTTATATAAAGATTTTCCGAAATTTACAGCACCTGTAACACCCTTACCTATAATATTTTTAACTTTTTCTGATTTAGTAACGGGATTTTCCATTTTTAATTTATCAGCTGCTTTTGTTACTCCGCTTGAAAATTTTCTTAAAGTATTATCAAGCATTTCGGGTAAGTTTAATTTTAATTTTTCACCCATAACTGCTGCTTTTTGAGCAATTACTTTACCTGTAGCAAAGGCTATCAAACCGGCCAAAGCAACTGAAACAACTGCTGCAATCGGTTTCTTTACATTAGATGATTTTACAACTTCATTATTTACAGCATCAGCAAACTCACTGACTTTCTTAAGTCCTTCTGTATGAACCAGACTTACTCCATCATCATCTATAAGCTCTCCCGCCGCTATCGGATCATAAGGGGGTAATTCATTTATTTCATCATAAACATCATCAAATTGAGATTTTTCTCCGAAAGAAACTTGAGGTTTTATCGGTGTACAACTTATTGCAGAAACTTTCATGATTTCGCCTTCCTTACACTTACTTATTCTACTACAATTAAACCAATGAATGTTAAAATTTGCTTTTTCAAAATGAAATGTTAAAAAAAATTTACAATACGGCGAACTATTTAAAAATAATATTTATATGTTAAAATTCAATTAATATAAATGTAACGGAGATTAGGGAGAATGATTGATTTTTTATTAAAATTATTCGGCGACCCGAATAATAATAAAATAAAAAAAATGATGCCGATTGTAGAGCATATTAATGCACTTGAAGAAGAAATTTCAAAATTATCCGATGATGAATTAAAAAATAAAACAAAAGAATTTAAAGATATACTATCAAAACGGCAGACATCAAATGACATAAAGCACGACCGCGAACTTGAAAAGCAAGCACTTGACGCGATTTTACCGGAGGCCTTTGCTGTCGTTAGGGAAGCAGGCAAAAGAGTTCTAAATATGCGCCATTTTGATGTTCAGCTTCTTGGCGGAATATTCTTGCATGAAGGTCAAATCGCGGAGATGAGAACAGGTGAGGGTAAAACTTTAGTCGCAACATTACCTGCTTATTTGAATGCACTGACAGGCAAAGGAGTTCATATTGTCACCGTTAACGACTACCTTGCTAAAAGAGACAGCGAATGGATGGGGAAAATCTTTAAATTTTTAGGACTATCCGTTGGCGTTATATTGTCGGGAATGAATGACTACGAGGACTTTAACCGCAAAAAACAAGCCTATGAATGTGATATTACATACGGTACAAATAATGAATTCGGATTTGATTATTTACGAGATAATATGGCAAGCTCTGTTGAACAAAGAGTTCAAAGACCATACAATTACGCAATAATTGATGAAGTTGATTCTATCTTAATTGATGAAGCAAGAACACCTTTAATTATAAGCGGAAGACTTGATAAATCAGCAGAACTGTACAGAACTATGGCGGCTGTTGCTCCTCAGCTTGAAAAAAATAAACATTATGAAGTAGATGAAAAAAATAAAAATGTTATCTTAACGGAAGAAGGAATTGACAGGGCGCAGGAAATACTTGAAATACCCGACCTGTTTGATATTAATAATCAGTATGCACATCACCTGCTTCAAGCTCTAAAGGCAAAAGAGCTGTTTCATCTTAATACTGATTACGTTATAAAAAACGGTGAAGTAATCATTGTAGATGAATTTACGGGAAGATTAATGGAGGGCAGACGCTGGTCAGACGGACTTCACCAAGCGGTTGAAGCAAAAGAAGCCGTTAAAATTCAAGATGAAACTCAAACTCTTGCAAGCATTACTTTCCAAAATTTATTCAGACTCTACCCGAAACTTGCGGGTATGACAGGTACTGCTATGACAGAAGAAGCTGAATTCGGCAAAATATATAATCTTGAAGTTACAAGAATACCTACAAATAAACAAGATATTAGAAAAGACTTACCAGATATTATATATAAAACGGAGAAAATGAAATATAATGCGGTTGTCAATGAAATTATAAAAATGCACGAGCAAGGCAGACCTGTTTTAGTAGGTACAATCAGTATTGAAAAATCCGAACTCGTATCTGATTTATTAAAAAAACGCGGAATAAAACACAATATATTAAATGCAAAACATCACGAAAAAGAAGCATATATAATAGCTCAAGCAGGAAGATACGGTGCTGTTACAATAGCAACAAATATGGCTGGCAGAGGAACGGATATTCTGTTAGGCGGGAACCCGGAATATCTGGCAAAAGAAAAACTTGACGCTAAAGGGATAACACCCGATAATCCAGATTATGAAAATATTAAATCTAAAGTTTTAGATGAAACACGCAGTGTAACAGATGAGGAGCACGCAAAAGTTGTTGAAGCAGGCGGACTGCATGTAATAGGTACTGAAAGACATGAATCAAGAAGAATTGATAATCAATTAAGAGGCCGTGCGGCACGTCAAGGCGACCCGGGGTCTACCAGATTTTTCTTGTCGTTAGAGGACAGCTTAATGCGTATTTTCGGCGGTGCGCAAATTATGGCTATTATGAACACACTTAATATTGATGAGGATATGGCAATTGAAAACAGACTCATTACAAGACAAATTGAAAGCAACCAGAAAAAAGTTGAAACTTTCCACTTTGACGCCAGAAAAAGCGTACTTGAATATGATGACGTTATGAACCTTCAACGTGAAAAATTTTATGCACAAAGAAATAAAGTGCTTGAAAATACTAACCTGCACGACGATGTTGTTTATATGATTGAGCGCGAAGTCGACAGGCTCTTAAAAACATATATTGCTCCCGGAATGAATCCGGATGAATATATACAGGATGATTTAATTGCGCTTGTTAAAGAAATTCACTCCGAAATTCCGCAGTTAGCAAATTTGGAAATTAAAGATATTCAAGGTCTTAAATATGATAATGTATATCAAAAAGTCAGAGATATGGCATTAGATGCCTACAAAGAACACGAACAAAAAACAGTCGATTTCTATAATAATGTTGCTAAGCAGTATAATTTAGAACATAAAGAAGAAATTGCATTTAGTGATAATAACGTAATGCGCCAGCTTGAAAAAGACTTGCTTTTAAGAGTAGTTGATAACCGCTGGATTGATCACTTGCACAATATTGACATGCTCCGCGACGGTATCGGATTAAGAGCTTACGGGCAGAAAAATCCTTTACTTGAATATAAAAAAGAAGCCTATGACTTATTTAATAATATGATGTATGATATTCAAAGCGAAACGGTTAAGCATTTATTCCGAACAAAATTCGGGATACAAATAGTTAGTCCCGACCACTTAAATGAGCCTAATGAACTCATAATGGGCGATGATATAGACAGTAAAGAGTAAGAAGTATGGTATTTATTTACAATTTTATTTTAATTTGTCTTGCAATAATATTGCTGCCTTTTATATTAATTGCATTTATACTCCGGCCAAAATTTAGAGCAGGTTTTTGGCAGAAAATAGGATTTTATTCTTATAATCAAAAAGGCGTGAAAACAACCGTATTCCACGCTGTGTCTGTCGGAGAAACAAACGCTATTAAAGAACTTGTAAAAAGATATAAAGAAAAAAATCCAAACGAAAATTTAATTATTACAACAACGACAAAAACGGGACAGGAAATTGCACAAAAATCCCTTTCACAATACGCTAAAAAAATTACTTATTTCCCTTATGATTTTTTCTTCAGCGTATATTCATTTTTAAAAACATATAATCCCGAAAAAATAATAATAGCCGAAACTGAAATCTGGCCTTGTTTTATCACTATTGCAAAAAGTATGGGGATAAAAGTTTATACAGTAAACGGCAGAATATCACCACACTCTTATGACGGTTATAAAAGGATAAAACTTTTCCTTGCACCCGTAATAAACAAATATGAAAAGATTTTTATGCAGTCAAGCTCTGACAGAGAACGAATGATTGGCATAGGCGCAAATGCTGACAAAACTGAAGTTATGGGCAATTTAAAATTTGATATAACAACAAATCTTTCTCAAGAGGAAATAAAAAAATACGCTGATGAACTCAAAACGGACGGAGTAAGAACTTTTATCGGAGCAAGTACACACAAAGGCGAAGATGAAATGGTAATTTGTGCTTTTAATTATATTAAAGCGAAACACCCCGAGGCAAAATTACTTTTAGCGCCAAGACACCCTCAAAGATACGATGAAGTTATTGAACTGCTTAACAAATCCGGTTATAAGTGGGGAAGACGCTCAAATAACGCAAACTTCCAAGATACGGATATAATTCTTTTAGACACTATGGGCGAATTATCAAAATTGTATTCTATATGTCACATAGCTTTTATTGGCGGCAGCTTTTCAGAAACAGGAGGTCATAATCCTTTGGAAGCTAATATCTGGAGTAAGCCCGTTATTTCAGGTCCTTGCATATTTAATTTTAAAGACGTTTATAAAATTACTACAGAAAAGAAATGCGCGGTTATTGTTAATAATCAGCAGGAATTTAATGAAGAATTACTTTCATTTTATGACAACATAAATAAGTATATTGAATTTGCAAATAATGCAAAAACGGTCTTTGATGAAAATAAAGGCGCAATTAATTACATTTTAGAACGTATTTAACATAGTTTTTCAAAGAATGTAATTGAATATGGGGCAAGTGAAATATAGGAAAACTGCTCGCAGGTTTGTTCATTTAAAAATTGCCCGCTTCCCGCATATTTTTTATTATCCGAATTTAAAATTTCCCGCCATTCGCCTTTGGGGAACATAATTCCGTGAGATTTATTAAACTCATTTTGAGAAAAATTTGATACGGAAAATATTTCATTGTATATTTTTCGGCAATAAATTGCGTGAATATCCGCCTGCTCTTGAACAATTGTTTTTTCAATATGCCCCGAAGAAAGTGCAATGTTATTTTCGCAAAGTAAGTTTAAATCGGATATATAATTTTCCATTGCAGAATTAAGGTATAAATATTTTTCACAAGGTTTAACGCTAAACAGCTTTGAATCCATATATGCTTCAAGCCCCGGTTCATAGCCTTTTTCACGCAGGCATGGCTCGGGACCCGTTGAAAATTTTCTAAAGAATTTAAAATAAGATATATCCGCAGATTCATCCCCTTGAAAAATCATTTTGGGCCCCGGTATTGAATATACTTTACCTGCTGTCAGCTTTTGCATGGAATATGCTTTTAAATAAGCGTTTTGAACTTCATCAACGGTAAAAAATCTTTCAAGCGAAAGAGATTTATAAAAATTAATCCGCTCATCTTCACTCATACGTTCAAGCTCGCCTTTTACAAGCATTTCAAGAACTTTATGAGCCGCATGGGCAGCCAGTTTACACTTCATAGTATGACAGCAATCGCAAACGCAATCATTCAAATTTAATTCTTTTGCAACAATTTTTGAAATAAGACGCGTTCCGTCAACATTGCCTATTTCATCATGACTCATGGGATATTTAACTCTTGACTGCGCGTCACGTAATGAATAATCAAAATCACACAAGTTCTTTTCCCTGCAATCCCAAAAACCTAAAACCGAAGCCGCAATCTGCTTATGGAAAGGAAAATCCCACTCACTGTCAAATCCTAAATTTGCAAGCGATACACGGTTATTTTTTATTCTGTCTATAAATTTTTCATGATTTATTTCATTTTCTTCTGCTTCATCCGTATCAAACGGCCTTGTAACCCTAACATCATTGTCGCGTCCGTCCTCAGCTATTAAAAAAGCATTAGGGGCATGATAGTTAATTTCTGCAGCCATTTGTTTCATTGTATAATCACTACACATGAATTTTGTCATATCAACTCTTAACCCGTCACAATGGTAGTTTATTATCCAATTTAATGCCGCGCCGATAATAAAATCACGTGTATGCAGGCTGTTTTCATCCTTTTCATAATTGAATTTATATCCGAAACAGTTATCGCCCTCGATATAAGGTCCTGTTTTATGAAGCTGGGCTATATCGGGGCCTAAATGGTTTGGCACTATGTCCATTATTACATTCAAATCAAGACTGTGCGCATAATCTATTAATGATTTTAAATCATCCGGTGTTCCGTACGTATGATTTGGCGCATATTTATCCACACCGTCATAACCCCAGTTAAATGAATATGTGTTTTCAACGGGCATGATTTCAATTGCGTTAAAATGAAGCTCTTTTGCTATATGATACAGTTTTTCTTTTGCCGAGTTAAATGTCCCCTCATCCGTGAATGTACCAATGTGTATTTCATAAATTCTAAGTGCGCTCACGGGCAGAAGTTTATTTGTCATATTTGATTGACGGCTTATTTTTTTATCATTTTCATCACACATCCAGCTTTTATCTGTCCAATTGAAAAGTGAATGATTATACAGTCTTGACCATTTGAAATAAGCGTCTTGATACATTGAACACGGGTCTTTTACGGGTATATCTTCACCATTGCGGGATATAATATACCTATATCTGTCATAATTTTGAACAATACCTTTATCAAGCTCCAATTGCCAAACACCAAAGCCCAAATTATTCATATCAAACGAAATTATGTTCTTGTTATGAGGCTTTACTTCAACTTTAACATTTTTCACATCTGAAAAAGTAAATAACCTGAATACAACACCGCCGTCATCGGTAAAATAAGCACCAAAATACTTGCTCCAAGTGTCAAATACACACGGACTTTTTATTCTGTTTACATTTTTTATATTATTATTCGGCATTTTACCTCTTACTTTAGTATTCTACATTTTTTTATTTTTGTCTATAATTACATTATGCGAATTTATGACGATTTAGTAAATATCAAAAATTCTTCACTGGCACTTGGATTTTTTGACGGAGTGCACCTAGGACATAAGGTTGTATTAAAAAATGCTGTTCATATTGCACAAAAATCAAACTGTCCGTCTGTTGTAATTACTTTTAAAGAACATCCGCTTAATTATTTAACTAATGCAGCTGTTCCTCAAATACTAACGCTTAATGAAAAACTTGAAATGCTTGAATTAACAGGCATAGATAATGTTATATTACTTGATTTTAATAAATATTCACATATAAAGGCTGAGGAATATTTAAAAGATATCTTAATAAAATATTTTTCGCCGATTGCAATAACAACGGGTTTTAATCACAGTTTCGGGTTTAATAAAGAGGGTAACAGCCATTTTTTAAACTCAAATAAAGAAATATACGGATATAAATATTTTGAAGTCCCGCCTTTTGTTGTGGATGATAGTATAGTAAGCTGTTCTGCCATAAGAAATAAAATACAATTGGGGGATTTTCCTAATGCTTCTAAAATGCTCGGATACAATTATTTTATAAGGGGAATTGTAATTAAAGGTGAACAAATTGCTTCCAAATTAGGTTATCCAAGCGCTAACATAGACTATGACAAATGTAAAATAAGCATTCCGCACGGGGTTTATTACGTTAAAGTATGTACAGACGGTAAAGAATATAACGGAATTTTAAATCACGGATATGCGCCTACAATGGAAAATGAACAAAAACTTAAAACAGAAGTTCATATACTCGATTTTAACGAAAATATTTACGGCAAAAAAATTCAAATATCATTTATTACAAAAATAAGAAATCAAAATAAATTTGAAAATATAGAAAAATTACAGGCTCAAATTAAAAGAGATATTGCATTTGCTCAAATTTATCAGTATTTTTTACACGGAAATTTTAACATCTCATGTAAAAGATTTCACAACTGACTTTAATATTTTTTTTCATTATTGTAAAATCAATATATAAAAAATCTCAAGGAGAAAAAATGGCAAATATCATCGAGGGAATGCTTACAGCAGGTAATGAAAAATATTGTATTGTAATAGCAAGGTTTAACGAATTTATAGGTTCAAAGTTATTATCAGGTGCTATAGATGAATTAACACGTCACGGAGTAAAGCAGGAGAATATTGATGTAATATGGGTTCCGGGTGCTTTTGAAATTCCGTTAATTGCGAAAAAAGCGGTTAAGACAGGTAAATATGCTGCCATTATTACCCTTGGTGCAGTTATAAAAGGTTCTACTTCTCATTATGATTATGTTTGTGCGGAAGTTTCAAAAGGGGTTGCGGCTGTTGCACTTAATACCGATACTCCCGTTATCTTTGGAGTTTTAACCTGTGATAATATTGAGCAGGCTATTGAAAGAGCAGGAACAAAAGCAGGTAATAAAGGATCTGACGCTGCTAAATCCGCTATTGAAATGGCGAATTTGATTTCTAATCTAAATTGACCCGTGGTTTGATTATTTAGACAAGTAAATTTTAATTTTTTTTATAATAACAAAAAGCTGATAATTAAATTATCAGCTTTTACTTTAGAATTAATATTTTATTTTTTATAAACTTTTCCCAAGTTCATAGGCTTGTTTGGGGTAATTGGTATTATTTACCGAGCCCTCTGTCCAAACTCCTGATGCTATAACCTGCCCGACATCCTGCCAGCCTAAGTAATTTAAAAGCACTTCGTAATGCTTCTTTATAGGTTCGGCTTCTTTAGCTGAAGTATCAGCATAAGTTAAAATAAGGGCAGATTTTTTAGGAGTGTGAATTTTGCCGTTAATTGAATAGAATCTGTCAATAACAGCTTTTAATTGAGCGGATATTCCAAAATAATACATTGGAGTAGCAAACACTACCATATCGGAATCAACTATATTTTCTCTTATAAAATTAAAATCGTCATTAAACACGCAATCGCCATCCATACAGCATTTATTGCAAGCCATGCAAGGGTGAACATTTTTAAATGCACTATCAAAACGAACAACATTATGACCGTTTTCCGTTGCACCTTTGATAAAATTATCGACTAAAGTGTTTGAATTTCCGTTTTTTCTCGGGCTTCCCGTTATTACTAATATTTTCATTTTATTCTCCTAATTTATATTTAAAGTTTTTGCTAAATTTTCAATTTTTTCTATTTCACTATCGATTAATTTTACCCTAAGTGCTTGGAATTGATGAAGAATTTTCCTGTGTACTTATAAAATAAATAATATTTCACTATCGATACTTAAAAACTATTTAATTTAATAACTCCAATCATTAATATTTCTTTTTGATATCTCAAACGGAAGTTTATCAACTTGTGCAGGTATATTACAATATTTACAAAATGGAATAGGATTATCAAAGTATTGTTTTATTTTCTTTATATTTTTTATTTTATATATATCAATATAATCCTCAGTCGTAACTTCTAAGTTTTTATTAAAGTAAGTGTTAAAATTTTGAATATTTCCGACTGTTGTACACTTATATAACCTTCCATCTTGAAAATAAGTACAAAAACCTTTTTGCCAACAGACTTTATGCATTTCTTCATAATTCTGACTGCCGCTTAAGTCTAAAGCCATTTTGTACATTGTTTTATATTCACCTGTTTTTGCTCCATAATATCTCACAATTACATTATATTTTTTTGCATTTTTAAATGATTGAGAAAAATCAATATTCAACGGAAATTTTGAAATAAATATATGAATTTTATTTTTATTACAGCATTCCCAAAAATCTTCACCCATTGAATTAAGCTTAATACCATTGGTATAAATTGCTAAATTTGTACGCGGATATGGAAAAATATTTCTGAACATTTTTAATATTTCTTTTATATTAGGGTGCAAAAGAGGTTCTCCACCCATTATTCCAATGGAACTAACTTCGATTTCGGATGAAAGTTTTTTAAAATGTTTACTTAATTCTTCAACAGAAAAATATCTTTCCTTTGCAAGAGGAACAAAATGATCACAATAACGGCAATTTAAATTACAATGAGAAACAATTGAAGTACAAAAATAATTTAAAAAAAATTTTTTTCTTTTAAAAGGATTCAACGACATAAAATAATTATATTTTTACATTAATAAAAAGTCAATTTTGTAATGGATTAATGCATTAAGAATGCAAGTTTTATTTACAGAAATAACCCGGCATTGGAATTTTATCTGAAAGTCTTTAAAATTACTTTATATTATTAACACTTTTAATCCACACATAGTTTTCACATTTGCTTTGAGGTTTATTTTGAGCCATAACTCCGGATAGTGCGTGAGGAATGTATAATTCTTCAAGATAATTTATTTCATCCTGTGTAAGTTCAAGTTCAACCGATTTAACCGCCCCTTCTATATGAGATAGTTTAGTTGCACCCACAACAGGCGAAGTCACTTTTGTTAATAACCACGCTAATGATACTTCCGTCATCGAAACTCCTCTTTTTAAGGCAATTTCTTCTACTCTTTTAATGATTTTATTATCGGCTTTAGAGGTTTTATCATACTTAAATTTTGCATAAGAATCTTCTTCAAGTCTTTTGGTAGTTTCTCCGATATGTCTTGATAATCTTCCCGAAGCTAATGCTGAATATGGAGTCAGTGCAATATTTTCCTCCTTGCAGTATGGTATCATTTCTCTTTCTTCTTCTCTGTGGATTAAATTATAATGCCCTTGAACTGATATAAATTCAGCAAATCCGTTATTTCTTGCATAGTTATTTGCTTTAGCAAGCTGCCACGCAAAGCAGTTTGAAATACCGATGTATCTGACTTTTCCTTGCTTTACAACTGTATTTAACCCCTGCATAATATCTTCTATCGCGGTATTATAATCCCACATGTGATAGATATATAAATCAACATAATCCGTTCCTAAATTTTGCAGGCTTTTATTTAAGTAGTTTTCAATATGTTTTTGCCCCGATACGTTGTTTTCAATTTCATCAGGGGTGCGAGGAGTAAATTTTGTCGCTATTACATAATCATCTCTTTTTGCAAAATCTTTTAAGGCTCTACCTACATATTGCTCACTTGTTCCGCCTTGATAAACTATTGCAGTATCAAAAAAATTTATACCTTTTTCTAACTCTGCTTTTATAATCTCTCTTGTGGTATTTTCATCAACTGTCCAAGAATGCTGACCGTTTGAGCTATCTCCAAAACCCATACAGCCCATACATATTCTTGAAACTTTCAAATCCGATTTCCCTAAATTAGTGTATTTCATTTTTTACCTCATTATTTTAAAAGCATTTTGACTGAGTTATAAGTTATTTCATAAATACTATGGTAAATAAATCCGACATCTGCTTTATCCATTGCTTCTTTTTGTTTATCAGTCACCGCTGTATACGGATAAATCCCGTATATAAAAGGAAACAGGGAATAAATAAAATTTGTTCTGTTATTTTCTTGCATTTTAGGACAGAATTTTTCAAGCAATCTGTTTAAAGTTTTCATAGAATTACCAAATGCAATTTTAAATTCCGTTAATATTTCAAGCCGGCTGTTTTCTTCCATATCAAAATGGTTCATCATAAGCCTTAATAAATCTTTTCTTTTTTCAAGACTATGAGCGATATTTTGGGCGATTTCTTCTTTTGATAAAACATTATTATTTTGAATAATATTTTCTATATCATTAACCCAAGCCTCGTATTGCCTTTTATTTAAGGTCAAAAATATTTCTTCTTTTGTTTCAAAGTAGTTATAAATTGAAGTTCTTTTAAACGTAGTAAGCTCTGCAATATCATTTAAAGTAATATCTTTAAAATTTTTTGATTTGTACAGTTCTTCCGCTGCATTTAAAATTTCTTCTTTTCTTGAATTAACAAGTTCTAATGACCCTTTTGGCATATTTTAAATTCCTTTTGTCTATATATTGACACAGTGTCAAAATTAATATATCATTATACTGACATTATGTCAATATGTAATTTAAAAGATTTATAAAGAGAATTTACATAAAAATCAGCTATTTTATACAAGCTCATTATTTTAATTTATATTATACTTTTTAACTCAACTTTTACATCATTATTATTGATGTTACCTTTTAAATTAACTCTAAAGGCACGCACATCTTTTGGATTTGCAGTGATTTGAGGAACACATTTTAATTTATCCTCATATATATCTTTAGTTTTTTCGGGTCTGAATGCAACTTTTACAATCCAAGAAAGAGGTATAAATAAAATTCTTATGCCTTTTTGTGCAGAATAGTTGTATTTACCGTATAATTTTAACTCGGCATCTTGAACTTTAATATTATATTTTCCCTCTATAAATAAAGCTAAATATTTTTGACTTGAAGTTAATTTAATATTTTTCATATCGTAATTATCAATATCAAAACTGCCCGCAATGTTTGAGCTTAATGCTTTAGATTTTGTTACGTCAACATTTATTATGTCTTTTACTTTAATTTTTATAGGACGTTTTATTTTTTTTGATTTTTTAATCATAAATTCCGTACTGCCCAGCTTTAATAAATAGCCGTCATTAATTTTAAATTGTGCATGAGCTTTTATATCATCAAAATTATTTTTTGCCTGTGCGTGAACTTTTGCATAAGCAAACCCATGGATTTGATTTGGAAGATTAAATAATTTTGAAGCAATTATATCAGAATTAATATTATCGGCCGTAAAATCAACAATTGATGACTCATCATTAAAATTATATCTGCCTGATGCCGATATTTTTCCGTTGGCAAAACTAACGGCAGGCATGGAAAATTTAAAAATTCCTTTTTTTAAACTGCCCATTAATATAACATTATTTAATGCAACTTTTTTGCGGGAAATTCGGCCGAGATTAACCTTCCAATTATCTATATCAATTTTTATATCCTCAACCTGCTCTGCAATATCAATATTTATTGACTGCTGTTTACTCTTCTTACTGCTTTTTATGATTAATTCATCGATGAATAAATCCATATCATATACATGAATTCGGTCATTAAAATCATTTAACGCGGAAACTTCCCAGTGGAAGTCAGAATCGTCATAACTTCCCGAGGCTGTAATTTTGATTAATTTTTCATCCGCATTAATATGTGAACTCTTTATAATAAAATCTTGGTATCTTGAATTTTTTAGGCTAAAATCACCGGTTAATTGATTTTTTTTAGCGTTGTAATAGACATCACCGTCAAATTCACCGCCCTTTACATATTTACCGAATGACCCCGTAACGGAAACAGGCGCATACCCGTTTGTTTTACAGTTTAAATTTTGCAGCGCAAATGCAGTGTTATCTTTTTTGAATAAACCGTTTCCCGTTAAAATTTTATTAATTTTGGAACCGTTTACGAGCGAATAATCGTACTCCGTAACTGTAATCGTATCGCCGTCTTTTAATGTTCTGACAAATAATCGCCTGTTATTATCACGCATTCCTAAATATGCGTCTTTGTAATATATATCAGCACCTTTATTAAGTCTTAATAAATAATTAACATTAACTTTCTTATTTTTGACAAAATAATTAACCGAAGTTTGCGCGATATCCTTAATACTGAAATCGGGCATGTATGTTTTTACGAATTTATTATTAAGATTAGCTCTTACAATACCGCTGACAGTCTGGCTTGGCATAGCAAGATTATTTAATTCAAAACTTGAATATAGCTTTTCACCACCGATTGTGCCGTATGAGCGCGCTTCAATGTGCCTGCCGTTAAAGTAAAATACTGCATTATTAAAGACAATCGGAACATTATATAATAATGATACCGCAGATAATTTTTCCGCACGGCAAACACCATATAAACCGGAGTTTTTAAATACTAAATCAATATCGGCTGTACCCGAAAAATCCTTAAAGTTTTCAATAAAGACCTTGTCTTTCTTTTTCAATTTTTGAAAATATAATAAAGTTGCTTCAAGCTCTTTAATCGGAACTGATTTACCGCTTATTTTTACAGCTGCATTTTTGTTTAAGTTCCATATTTTTCCGCATAAATTTAACTCGGAGCCACGCCAATATATTTTTAAAATATACGATAAATCGGGGTTTGTGTTTAATTTTATTTTATCGGGGATAATAAAAGAATATTCCGCACCTATATTGCGGACACGGGTTTTAAGATATTCGTGAAACTTTTTAGAATTAACAGCCTCCGGCAGTACGAATAAGAATGCTAAATAACTAATCAGCAATATAAAAATAAAAAAAGCAAATAAAAAAATGAATATCTTTTTTAACACTCTCATATTATTATGATACCTTGAAATCCACAAAAATTAAACGGGAGTTAAATAACTCCCGTTAAAATATTAAACTTCAATATATTCTTTTAATTTCTTACTGCGATTCGGATGTCTTAATTTTCTTAAAGCCTTAGCTTCAATTTGTCTGATACGTTCTCTTGTAACACCGAACAGTTGTCCTACTTCTTCTAATGTTCTTTGTCTGCCGTCATCCATACCAAATCTTAATCTTAAAACATCACGTTCACGCGGAGATAAACCGCTTAATACTTCCGCTAAATCTTCTCTTAATAATTCCTGAGCAACAGTTTTAACGGGAGCATCAGCATCTTTATCTTCTATAAAATCACCCAGTCTTGAATCTTCTTCTTTTCCGATAGGTGTTTCCAATGACAGAGGTTCTTGAGCAACTTTTACGATTTCTCTTAATTTGGAAACGGATATGTTCATTTCAACCGCAAGTTCTTCTTCCGTAGGTTTGCGTGAAAGTTCCTGTGCGAGTTTTCTTGTAACTTTCTTTAATTTATTAATTGTTTCAACCATGTGTACGGGAATTCTTATTGTTCTTGCCTGGTCAGCAATAGCTCTTGTAATAGCCTGTCTAATCCACCAAGTAGCATAAGTAGAGAACTTATAACCTCTTTCGTGATCAAATTTTTCGGCAGCTCTGATTAAACCTAAGTTTCCCTCCTGGATTAAATCCAAAAAAAGCATACCGCGGCCTACGTATTTTTTTGCAATTGAAACAACAAGTCTTAAATTAGCTTGAACAAGTTTTCTTTTTGCAATAGCACCTGCGTTTCCGCCTTGTATTATTTTTTTAGCTAAATCAATTTCCTGTTCGGCAGTCAAAAGTTTAATTCGACCGATTTCACGAAGATACATTCTTACAGGGTCATCAAAAGATACGCCTTTAGTGAGCATAGCATCTGACATATTAACATCTTCATCTTCATCGGCAATATCAGCAGAAAATAAATCTTCATTTTCCATTGTATCAATAATTTTATTACGTTCCGAATTCATAATAACATCCATACCGTCACGACTTATTGACTCGGGTTCTGTCATTAAAATAATTCCGGAAGTTTCCTCGTTATCGGTTTCGATTGCTTCGTCTTCATCCATCATGCTTACTACGGATAAATCTGACAATTTCTTTTTACTCATTTGTATGTTTCTCCACAATTATTATTTGTTTCTGCTCATCTTTTACTTTTCAGCTTATCTCTAAGCTGCATTTGATATTGCATAGATTCTACATCATCGTCGCTCAATTTTTTATTCTTTTCAGCAAGTTCTTTTCTTTCATTTTCAGCTTGATATTTTTGAATCTTTGCCGCATTTTCCCGCACAACCAGCTTAAAATCTCGTTCTGACAGGTTTTTAAAGCTCTCAGCTATATATATTAAATCTGTTATTATATCCTTTAACTCATTATCCTCAGCAAATTCCGCATACAGGGCTTGTATCAATTTTTCAACCTCATTATTTACCTCATATAACAATTTGTCAATTGTTTGCCGAATAATAATTAAGTTTTTGTCTATAAATTTAACATTATTTATAACTTCGGATAAATATTTTTTATCCGTATCGCTTTCACTGATTAGAAACAAGGATAATAAATTTTTTTGTGCTTTTTCGCAGATATTTGAAGATTTTGTTACAATTCCCTCAAATTGTTCCTGCATAGCGGTTTGAAACATTTTATTTCTGTTTACCTCCCTAATCAATGCTTTTTCGTCAATATCTATCCTGTCAGATACAATCTTTATATATTCATTTTGAACTATATTATTAGGAATTTCCTCGATTAAAGGCATGATTTTTTTTACGAGTTTTAATTTATCCGAGGGAGAAAAATCACTTTTATATTCTTTCAGCACCTGCTCCATTTCAAAATCCAAGAGCAGAGGAGCTTTTTTTATGTATTTTTTATACTCATCAATTCCGTATTCGCGGATATATTCATCGGGGTCTTTACTGTCAAAAGGCGCGACAACTCTTATTTCGCAGGTATATTTATCATCAGAGAGCCCTTTATAATTTTGGTCAAATATTTTTAAATTACCAAGCCCCGTAAATGCTTCCTTTATAACATCAGTGCTTCTTTGTGTAGCCTTTAATCCTGCAGCATCCGTATCAAAAGCGAGGTATATTTTACGCGACTTTGAATATTTGGCAATTAATTTAACATGGTCAACAGTAAGCGCCGTTCCGCATGACGCTACGGCATTTTTTAAGCCTGCAGCCTGTGCGGATATAACATCAAAATACCCTTCCATTATAACTACGTAGTCTTCTTTTATCATTTCATTTTTAGCTATATCAATTCCGTACAATACTCGGCTTTTGTTATATAACAGAGTATCGGGAGAGTTTAAATATTTAGGATTTTGATTTGCCTCTATTGCTCTTGCACCGAAAGCAATAACATTACCCGCTTCATCTTTAATAGGAATCATTATTCTGTGTCTGAAACGATCAACTGTTTCGCCCTTTTCGGTTTTTACGGTTAACCCCGATTTTTCCATAACGGCAGGAACGAACTCGGATTTAAAATGATTTTGTAAATCAGTAAAACCTTTTTGTGAGTATCCGAGCTTATATTCATCTATAATTTGGCGGGTAATACCTCTTTTTTCAAGGTATTCCAAGGCCGGCTTTGCCTCAGGTAAAGTGAGAAGATTATTATAATAATACTCGCACGCTTTTTGAAGTATAGATTTAACCTGTTGTTTTTCTTCTCCATACTCTTTTGAACCGCTCTTTGATTGCGGAAGTTCAATACCGAACTGCGAAGCTAAATCCTTAATTACTTCCGCAAATGTTTGGTTGTTAATCTTCATTAAAAAGGTAATTGCGTCACCGCCCTCACCGCAGCCGAAGCACTTAAATATTCCTTTTTGCGGGCTTACGCAAAATGACGGCGTTTTTTCATTATGAAACGGGCAGCAGCCCCAATAGTTAGCACCGCGCTTTTTTAATACAACACGCGATTGCACAACGTCTAATATATCAAGGCGCGCTCTAATTTCATCAACCGCTTCACTGTATGTTTTTATTGACATTTATTGTTTTAATCCGTTCATTTCTGCCAGTTTAAATAAAAATTCATCGTTATTTTTTTGTACTAACGGAGAGGGAAGAAAATTCTCTTCATATTTAATTAATACATATCTGTCGGTCATACCCGAAACATAATCGCAGGCAGTGCGCATTATTTCATCTTTTGAACTTTTAGTATATTGTTTTTGGAGTTCTTCGCAGTAATAACCGAATAAAAGTCTTATTACATTTTGCGCTTTATCTTCGGCTAATTTTGCGGGCGAATTATTATATACGTGTTCAAACATCCATTTTCTTAAATCAATAAAATGCTTAAAACACTCATCCGACATTAATATTTTATCTTTTTCATAACTGTTTTCAACAATATCATTTACAAATTTTGTTATCCTTATTCTGTTTGTTGTTGAAAAATAAAGCGCGCACTCTTTAGGTATATCATCTGATTTTATAATTTTTGCGCGGATTGCATCTTGTATATCATGATTTATATATGCAATTTTATCTGAAATTCTGACAACCTGACCTTCTAAGGTAGAGGGCATACATTGATAAGAATGATTTAAAATACCGTCTATTGTTTCTGCCGTTAAATTTAAGTCCTCGATAAACTCAACGACCCTGACACTTTGCTCATTATGTCTGTATCCGTTCGGCATTAACTCGTTTAAGACTCTTTCTCCGCTATGTCCGAACGGAGTATGCCCCAAGTCATGTCCTAATGCAATTGCTTCAGTTAAATCTTCATTTAAGTCCAATGCCCTTGAAATAGTCCTTGCAATTTGAGATACTTCAAGAGTATGCGTCATTCTTGTTCTGAAATGGTCATCATAGGGTGAGAAAAAAACTTGTGTTTTATGCTTTAATCGTCTGAAAGCCTTTGAATGAAGTATTCTGTCGCGGTCACGCTGATATTCGGTTCTGAGAGTGCAAGGCTCTTCATAACGTTTACGACCTTTTGTATTAACACTTTTTGAAGCATATTTTGATAAGAAAAGATTTTCTCTTTCTTCTATTTTTTCTCTTACCGTTTTATTTTTTATATCCATGCAATTTATTTTATAGTAAATAATAACCGATTACTACAGATTTAAAGACTTTTGTTTCGATTATTTAATATATTTTTAAAAGTGAACTTGATTATTTGTTATTTTTACTTTATTATTTCAAACATATAAAATTTGAAAGGAAAGAAAAATGTCAGTTGAATGCGCAATATGCGGAAAAAAACCTTTGAAAGCAGCAAAACTTTCATTCTCTCATAAACATAATGTTTACAGACAATCACCGAATTTGCAGTCCGTTAAAGTTATGGAAAACGGAACGGTAAAAAGAATAAAAGTTTGTACTTCATGTTTAAAAGCAGGTAAAGTTCAAAGAGCTGTTTAATTTATTGATTAAAAAAAGAGCCCTCAAAAGTGAGGGTTCTTTTTTTATGCGGTTTTTGCGGATATTACAGACTTTTTTAAAGCCTCCACTACTTCTGTACTTACTTCGCCTTGTTTAGCTTTTTGGTCAAGGATTTGAAATGCTTGTTTTTCAGTCAAGGGTTTTTTGTAACTCCTTTGCTCCTTAAGCGCTGAGTATATATCAGCGACAGACAGTATTTGCCCCAGTATATCCGCATTTTCCGCACAAGGTTTATGATGATTTTTTATTAATTCCAAAACTCTCTTGTTCAAATTTGATTTTGATAAAAGCTGATAGCCTAATTGCGCGTGCATATCCATTATTTCTTTTTCAGCAGCATTAAGTTTATCCGGTTTATTAAGTATCTCTTTAGGGATTAATATTTTCCCATAATCATGAAAAACGCAAGCCAGTTCAAGAATTTTTTTATCGGCAGCGCTTATTCCCATTTCATTTGCAATTCTCATTGCATTAGCTGTTGTAGTCTTTAAATGAGCTTGAGTAATTTGTGTTATATTTTGAGGATAAATTTCTGTTAATCCGCTGTTCTGCAACATATTCTGCAGCTCCGGATTTTTAGATATTAAAGATATAACATAACTCTCATCAGAATATGCCTTTAATAGTAACTGCGGTGAATAAAAACTGTTAAACGGAACACTGACATTTGATTTAGCTTGAGCATGAGAGTGAACAAATAAATCTTTACCACCTGCATTGTTGTATTTTAAGCCGGCTGCCGAGTTTGATGATTTAACACCGTTTACATGTACTGAACTATCTGTATTATTTATTTTCCCAAAGTTATACAAATTATTTAAACCTAAAAACCTGCCCTACTTTTTTATAAAGTATTTTTATAAAAAAAAATTGCCTTTTTTATTAAAAATTCTTGACATAATTAAAAAAAACGAGAAAATGAATATATATGTTATAAAATAATTCATTTGGGGAATAGCATTAAAAAGTTAGTATTGACAGATGAGAATTTAGGAGAATTTATATGTATTCAAAAGAAGAGCTGGCAGAGTTAATCATTAAAAATCCCGAAGAATTTAATTCCTATAAAAAAAATGCGGGCGATGAGCTTGATTTAACAGAATTGGATTTTTCAAATATAACTATTGAAGAAGTTGATTTTTCGGGTGCGGAATTAGCAGGCACCACTTTTACGGATTCTCATTTATCAAACGTAAACTTTACGGGCTGTGACTTAAATGCGGCGGATTTTACAAGAGCAAATATTGTTGAGTGCGATTTTTCCGAAAGTATACTTAACGGAACGGATTTCAGTTATGCTGCCGTTAATTATTGCAATTTTACCGACGCTGATATGGCAGGCTGTATAGTTAAAGAGGCTGATTTATCCGATTCTGATTTTTCGGCAAGTTTAAATCTTGCAGCTACAAGAGCTGATGACACTACTATGTGGCCCGATAATGACCTGTTACCCGATGAATTTGATACTAACTATTCTAAAGAAGATGAAGACGGGGAAGAAGAAAGCTCTGTTTCGGATTATTAATATTAAAAAAAGAGCCCTGTCAAAGGGCTCTTTTTTTGTGTATATTTTCTCTATTTATCCGCAGGAATACGCATTGCGTAGAATGAACGAATTACAAAAATCACGGCAATAACAAATAAAATTGCACCCGCAATCGGGGCTGCCGTTTTAAATGCGTCAGCAATAGCTATTTCCATGGCAAGTAATCCGAACAAAGTTGTAAATTTAATTATCGGATTCATTGCAACGGAAGAAGTATCCTTAAACGGATCACCTACGGTATCACCAACGACAGTAGCGTCATGGAGCGGAGTTCCTTTTTCCGCCAAATCAACCTCAACAATTTTTTTGGCATTATCCCAGCAGCCGCCCGCATTAGCCATAAATACCGCCTGGAATAAACCGAATATTGCTATACCGATTAAATAACTTACAAAAAATGATACAGGATTTACATTGTTTAACATCGGCGCAGACAGGCATGCAAAAGCAAGTGCAAAAGCGAATAGCGCTATAAATATGTTAAACATACCCTTTTGAGCATATTCGGTACATATTTTAACAACTTCTTTTGAGTTTTCAACATTTGCCTTTTTATCGTCAGAATCGCCGAGCTTTATGTGATTTGCAATATATTCAACAGCTCTGTATGCGCCTGTTGTAACAGCCTGCATTGAAGCCCCCGAGAACCAGTAAATAACCGCTCCGCCCATTAACAATCCTAAAATTGTATAAGGATTTAACAGGTTTAATATTGCTTCGGGCTCTATAGAAAGCGTTTCTTTTATAACCAGAATTAATGAAAATATCATTGTCGTAGCACCAACAACAGCCGTACCGATTAAAACCGGTTTTGATGTAGCCTTAAATGTATTTCCCGCTCCGTCATTTTGTTCTAAGAACTTTTTAGCCGTTTCAAAGTTAGGTTCAAATCCGAATTCATTTTTAATCTCATCAGCAACATTAGGTATTTCTTCTATTAATGATAATTCATAAACAGACTGCGCATTATCAGTAACAGGGCCGTAGCTGTCAACAGCAATTGTAACAGGCCCCATTCCGAGGAACCCGAAAGCAACAAGTCCAAACGCAAATACCGAAGAATATATCATTATATCTGACGGTATATGAATGCTTGCGAAATATGCCATTGTCATTAATGCAACAATAACAAGCCCTATCCAAAATCCCGAAAAATTACCCGATACGATACCCGATAATATTGTAAGAGAAGCACCGCCCTCTTTTGACGCGGTAACAACTTCGCAGGTATGTTTTGCTTTAGGGCTTGTAAATACCTTTGTAAATTCGGGTATTAAAGCAGCGCCTAAAGTACCGCAGCTTATTATTATCGATAAAGTCAGCCACAAATTATTCGGCATGTTCCCAAGCAAATATTTGCTGACGGAAAATGTCATACATATTGATAAAATTGAAGTCAGCCATACCAGATTTGTTAAAGGTGCTTCAAAATCCAAATCGTTTTTATTTGAATATAAAATTTTGTTTAATAAACCGTTAATTGCGTATGAAATAAGCGATGTAATTATCATAAGATATCTCATAACAAAAATCCAAGTTAAAAGTTGAATTTGATATTGAGGAAATACCCCGAGCAGAATAAAACTTACAAGCGCAACACCCGTTACACCGTATGTTTCAAAGCCGTCAGCAGTAGGCCCGATTGAATCGCCGGCATTATCACCCGTACAATCCGCAATAACCCCGGGGTTTCTCGGGTCATCTTCTTTAATACCGAATTGTATCTTCATTAAGTCAGAGCCGATGTCGGCAATTTTGGTAAATATACCGCCCGCAACACGAAGTGCGGAAGCTCCGAGTGATTCACCTATTGCAAATCCGATAAAGCAAGCACCTGCTAAGTTCCCGGGGACAAACAATAATATTGTAAGCATAACTATTAATTCAACGCTTACAAGTAAAACCCCGATACTCATACCCGCTTTAAGCGGAATATTTAAAATATCCAGCGGTTTATTTCTTAATGCCGTAAAAGATGTCCTTGCGTTTGCTAAAGTATTCATTCTTATTCCGAACCACGCAACACCGTATGAGCCCAATATCCCGATAACAGAAGCCGCAAGAATTATTAATACGTTTTTTACGCTCATTTCCTGTAAAAATCCGAAATAAAACGCAATACAAACTGCAATTAAAATTTCAAGCACAATTAAGAATTTACCCTGCTGAACAAGGTATGTTTTACAGGTTTCAAATATTGTATTACCAATATCAAGCATACATTTATGCGCTTTTATGCCTTTTATTTGAGCATAAGCAATTAAACCCCAAATAAGACCTAAAACGGAAACAATAATTCCCGCAATAAGAAGATTAAAATTATCACCCTCTATTTTAGGAACAACCAAATTTGCCTCACCCGCAAATGCAGGTACTGCCGTTAAAAAAATTACGGATAAAGCTGTAATCACATTTTTAACGGAGTTTGTCATTTTTTCAAAAAACGGCATTTTTCTCTCCTTTATCTACCGATACAACTCAATAATTATATAATACTATTTTGTTTTTAACCAATAAGTAAATATATCGTAATCAATTGTTCTATTGATTATCGGATAATATCATTTCTGCAGCTTCTTTAGGAGCTATACCGCAATTGCAATAGAATATAAAAGTATTTATATCTGAATCGGGCAGATTATGAGAAACAGCTTCAAATGCTTCATCAACAGTTAAAGCTCTCATTTTTTTGTTAACGGGTTCATTTGTAGACTTATTAACGGTAATTAATGCGACAAATTTGTCGAAATTATCAATAACATCTTTACCGGTAAGTATTTTCATCATGTCTTTTTTAGCTATCGGCTGAGATGGTTTTATCGGGTATTTACCGCTAAACTCATATTTTGGGAACAAAGATTTTATAACATCAACGCGTTCCAGTAATATAGGACTTCTCGAAATTGCCTCTGCCATTGATTTAGGAAGTTTTTCAGTTTCCATTAAAAATCTTACATTCTTTTTTCTTATTGCTTCTTTATCTTCATTAACAGATTTGACAGCTTCATCTGCAATAAGTTTTAAATATTCATTATCAATCTGTTGAGAAGCATCTTTATTTCTCTTTTTAAATACAGAAAGAAAAATCCTATACTTTCTTATTGTTTCCTCATCCATATCCATACCGAGAGGATAAAAAGCCTCATCAAGAGTTAATTTGTGTTCTTTTATAAATGCCAAGACATCAGTCGGAAGATGTTTAGAATACGGGTCTTGTTTAAACTCCTTTTCATATCTTGAATAAAATCCCGACATATCATATTCTGTATATGTTTCAGCTTCGTCAATATTAAATCCCTTGCGAATTGCAAAAATGTAATCATCAAGTATTTTTCCATCATATCCGTTTAATACAGCAATATTAGCTTCATCTATAGTTAATGGTTTTTTACCTTCAGCACTATCCTTTGCGGATGTTGAAATTAAACTGAGAAATTTCTTAATTTTTTCTTTGTCATCATCAAAAGAAACAGCGTTTTTTACAAAAAAATCACCTTGATTTGCATTATTAATACATTTACCAAATGAAACATTATTATATTTTTTACCGATTACAGGGGAAAAGTTAAAATTTACAGCACTTATAGACATATTACACCTTTTTCTTTTTTTCGTTCGTTCAAATAAAAAAACTGAAAAAAAATTTTTTGCTATAAGTTTTTTAATTTTTTATACGCATTATAATAAGCCCGTGCGTCCTCGCAAAGTATTGGAGATTTTTTTAAAAAACCGCTGTCATTAGTCGGATATAAGGAGCAATAATAGCAAAACCGGCAGTAATCCTCTTTAAAACATTCACTTAAATTATTACGGTTAAATTCGTTTAAAAATTTTTTTACGGTTGTTTTTTTTAATTCCGTAAGTGACGAAGACGAGTAATTTCCCAAAACATAGTTAAAACCGACGCAAGGTGTAATATCTAAATTAGGTCTGATACTCAGCATACTGCTTCCCGCCCCGCACAATCTGTCAGTGTTTTTGCAAAATGAGTTTCTGGGCGGTATATTATCAAAATTTTCAATATAATATTCTTCTATTAATTTTTTACTTAATTTTGAACAAAGATTTTTGTTGTTTTTATTATTAATAAATTGGACTCCCCCGCTGAATTTAGCACCGATATCTTTTGCAAACTCAAAAACCTCTTTATATTCACCATAATTATATGATAACTGGGGACAAGCTATTTTTATATTAATTTTGTTTTCTCGCAGTCTTTTTATAACGCTCAAGGTTTTAAAATGTGACCCGCTTACCTGCGTAATATTATCATGAATATCTGCTTTCATTGAATATAAAGAGATTTTTACTAACGACGGATATAGGTTTATAAATTGATTAAATAATTTTTCATCATCAAATAGTTTTTGACCGTTAGTTAAAACAGAAAGCTCAAGATAATTTTTTCTTACGTATTTTGCAATTTTAAAAAAGTCTTTATTAATAGTGCACTCACCGCCTGTTAAAGCAACTTCACTAATTCCTAACGTTTTGGCTTCTTCTATTATTTTTTTTGCCTGTTCGAAAAAAATATAATTATTATTCATATTTTTAGGATTAAAACAATGTCTGCATTTAAGATTACAATTATAGTTTAATTCCAGATAAATAGTATCAATAAGGTTATATTTGAATAAAAACTTGTTTCTTAAATCCGAAAAATAACTGAAATTTGTACTGTCATAACTTATAGAAGTTTTTAAAAACTCTGTTTTAACAGGTGCTGTTATACACTCTGTTTGGATAATATTATTGTTTCGCAGTTCTGCCATAAAACTATTTAAAATATTTTTTAAATTTAATTCTTCAGCATAATTTAATACTTCTTCTAAAGAAGAGTGATGAATTATAAAATGCCAGAGCTTTGAAATTTTCCCTTTTATAACAAAGCAATTTCGATTTTTTATATCATTTATAAAACTTACGGACTCTGACTTTGATTTAAGCTGATATGTTTTACTGCTAATCCAAGGAGAAATTGTTATTTCCATTTTATTACTTAGCCGGACATGTAGGTGTTCCCGCAAGATAACCCTGGTATAATTCTGTAAGGCAATTCGGACAGCGTGAACCACCACAACTCTGATTTATAGCAATAGTATCATCCGGAAATTCTATAATATCTCTATAAAATTCATTTATTTTATCTGTACTGAGACTGTTTAAATCATCATTATCATTAGGCATATTATTCTCCTTTCAAATTTAACATTTTGCCAAGTTTTCTTTGTAATTCATTGTGGTGGTCAGTAAAGAAAATAAAACCCGAATGCGGTGTAAATGTCATTTCCGCAAAATATAATTTGTTTTCATAAATCATCCAATCAATGCGGACAAACTTAAACCCTTGCGCAAGTCTTTCGCTTAAATTCTTTGCCTCTTTTAATAATTCATCAGGTTCATTGTGACATATCTCATTATTTTCAAAAAATTTAATGTTAAACTCCTCAAATTTTTCATTATATGAATTAATAATTCTGTGAGTATGTTTATCATTTATTTTGCATTTTTGAATAATCTTGGCTTTTCCGTTAAAGCACCAGACCTCTATTTCTAAAGGATGTTCATTTCCATTC
>CANPYB010000003.1 GCA_947587605.1 Candidatus Gastranaerophilales bacterium | reverse complement strand
AATTTTATTTCATTTATTGTATTTTTTTCTAAAAATACTAATTTATCCCCTTTTTTATAAGTCATTATCAAGGGTTTATTTATAAAATTATTAAAAGTAAATAATAATGATATTAAAAGATATAAGAGTATAACAGGCTTAATTATATTCTGTCTGTAATCGGGGAATTTTGTATATAAGTAATAAGGAAGCATTATTCCCGCAAATGACAGTGATATAATTGATATACGGGTGATAAATTCATAATCAAGGCGTCCGAACGTGTAATTTACGGATGTAACTGAAAATATAATTATAAATAAATAAAAGAATGCTTCATTAATTTTCTTGTTTTTTAAGGTATTAACAAACTCAATAATAAATATGGGAAGTAAAATATAAATAATAAATCTTGGCAAATAATAAAGCGTTTGTTTTAGTGAATAATCATAACTTCCGAAATTATTTCCGAAAGCACATAAATTACCTGCAACATAGTATTGTGCTTGTTTAAGATACTCAATTATAAAGTCTTTATTCGGGATTAATAGTATTAATAAAGCTCCTGCAATAATAAAAATATTTAACGGTTTATTTGATTGTTTTAATAATTTGTACAGCATAAATCCCGCAAGAGGAAGTGTTGAAATAATCCAAAAAGAGCCAATTGTCGTCCAGTTTATCATAAATAAAAACGAAATAATAATAAAAGCGATAATCCACAATATTAATTTTGGGGCAGTTTTTTGGTTAATGTTTTTTAAAAATATTAAATAAAAACAGTAATATATTTTAGTAAAATAATCTCCCGGAATAATTACAGATGGAATTGCAAAGATAATGCACTCCGAAAAAATATAAGAACATATTATGCAGGTAGAAATAACACTTATATTTTTTAAAAAGATATCACCTAACATTGAAGAATATACACTTATTGAACCGAATAAATATTTACCGCAGATAGAGGGAAGCATATCTTTTATTCCGTGAACAAGCATTATATCTTTGTAGTAATTCATATTAAAGGTTTCATGCAGATAATATGTCGCAAATCTTTCACCTAAATGGTGAGCATCGAAAGGTAAAATCGGCTGATTGTACGGATTATGGCAAATTATAAAAAGAATTGACGCTAATGCCCAGGGTGAAAATGAAGAAATACCCCCCCCCGCGGCTATATTGCGTTTTCTTATATCAATAATCCCGGCTATTATCAGCGCTGTCATTATAAAAATTAAAGCAGGATATATCTCTCCATCATATGGATACAGGAATAAATATCCTGTTAATCCGATATATTGATATTTGCATAGTGTTTTTTCAAAAGAAAATTTTACGGGTTTAACATTTTTTATTTTATTTATCGCACATTGAGTTAGTTCATTAATTTTAAAATTTTTACAAAAAATTGATATCGGAGGCAGTAGTAAGAAAAATAACGACGTATATATAAATATAACGCTTAAATCAAGATATTTATTATGGTCAGAGTATATTGTTACTCCCGTATATAAATCATTCAAATTACTCCAAAAGCATTTATCATACAAAAAATCATATAATTGTAATGTTATTAGTACCGCAATTATTGATGTTATGAGCATAATTATTATATTTGAATTTTTCACCATTAAGGTTTAACCCGTTATTCAAAATTATCGTATCATAAACAGTTACTTAGCATTAATTTTTTTACAAATTATACATAAACATGTAAAATTGTTTATATGAAAAAGAATTTAATTTCAAAAACAGCTTTGATTATAGTATTGCTTTTTTTAACGGCATTTGCTTATTTATTGTCGCTTAAGATATTTGATAATAAAGCGGATGATTTTTTTACTAAAGTTATTACTAAGATTGAACAAAAAAAAGCATCGGATAAAATTGTTTTAATTGCCGTTGATGAAAAATCGGCTTCTAAAATTAAGTGGCCGTGGACAAGAGACTTGTTTGCCGATTTATTTTATTACCTTAATAATTACGCACATGCAAAAGTTATTGTTTTTCATAATCTTGTTATGTTTCCGGATACATATAACCCTGATAAGGATATCATTTTTTATAATTCAATAAAACAAAATAATAATCTCATTAACAGCTATATTTTGGTAAATTCAAATTTGGCGGGTGATGTTTTACCCGATGAATATGTCAACATTTTTGACAAAAAAAACAATTTGACTATTTCCGATAAACGCCAAAACAACCGCAATTCATCATATAAAGCAGTTATTAATTTACCTAAAGGATATTTATACAGTTCGGAAAATCTGGCATCTTCCATGCTTATTGAAGATGATGACACCATTATGCGCAATTATATGCCTGTTGTACAGCTGGAGAATAAATTATATCCTTCATTGGCATTAAGTGCATATTCAAAATATACGGGAGTAAAAGATTTTAATTTGTATGATGACTTTTTGTGCAGTGCCGGTGATGATTGCAAGTCGCTAAAAATTCCCGTTCAAAATAAAAAATTAAGAGATTATCTTGGCAATAGTGTAAGAGGTGAATATACAAAAGTTAATTGGTACTTACCCGTCAGTAAGGGTTATTCTCATAAAAAATTCTCTGCAATTGATGTTTTGGAGTCTTATTATTCGCTAAAGTCAAATAAAAAACCTGTTATTTCTGCTGATGAGTTTAAAAATAAAATAGTTATAATCGGTCTGAATGCAGACAGAAGTGTTTGGGAGCAGTTAAGCGAAACTCCTATAATGAAAAAACATTCCGATATTGATATTCAAGCTGTACTAATTGATAATATGCTTGATAATTCATTTGTATCGCCTGCAAAATTTGATGCGACACTGCTTATTACGGCTCTGTTTTCATTATTTGTTATTTTCGGTTTTAAACGATTAAAGTATAATTTGATTTTTGCTTCGGGATTATCTTTTATATATTTTGTTTATTACCTTTTTGAATTTTCTCGTCAAACATATATTCCCCCTGTTACACCAATAGTTACAATATATATGTCCGCTTTTTTAAAGCAGCTGTATTCAATAATTACAACAGATAAATCAACCGAATTGATAAAACGGGCAATGGGTAAATTTGTATCAAAAGATGTTATGAAAAAGGTTTTGGCTGATATTGAAAAACTTAAGCTCGGCGGAATAAGAGCTGTTGTTACCGTGTTATTTGTTGATATTCGTAATTTTACACAAATGTCAGAAAATCTTGCTCCGCAGGAGGTTACATCTATATTAAATGAATATTTTTCACAGATAGAGCCTGTTATAGCAAAGTATAAAGGAATTATTAATAAATACATAGGTGACGGAGTTCTTGCTGTATTTGGTGAACCCATAAAAGATGAAAATCATCCTCTTAACGCGATTAAATGCGGTATGGAAATTACTCAAAGAGTAAATTTATTAAAAGAAAAATTTTTAAAAGAGGGAAAACCTAAAATTGATATAGGAATAGGAATAAATACGGGTGAAGTGTTTGCAGGCAATGTGGGAACTGAAGAAAGACTTGAATATACCGTAATCGGCGATGAAGTAAACATTGCTTCAAGAATTGAAGCGTATAATCATGTTCTTAAGACATCTTTTCTTATAAGCCAATACACTTATGAATATGTTAAAGATTATGTTGATACTGTTAAATTGAGCAGTTTTTACATAAAAGGTAAGTCTAAACCTATTGATATATATGAAGTTTTAAAGTTGAAAAATGAAGAGTAGCAGTTTAAAAGATATTGATATTGAATTAATAAAAAAAGCTGTTGAACTTGAGGAAAAGTATAGATATATCGACCTTGAGGGCAGAGAAAATACTTTTTCGGGCTTTATGCTAAAGCAGATTAAACAAATATATAAAAATTCACATAAGGATATTAAATGGCTTGCAGTTATTGAAGCGTTTGAGCATTACCCCATGGAAACAATGATGCAGAGAAAAAAAAGCGTAATAAGATTTGTCAGCCTGCTTAAAAAAGAATTAAATCAAACAAAAAGTGATAATGATGAGATAAAAAATATTGATATTTATAATGATGATGTAGCTTCGCTGAAAGGTGTAGGACCTAAATTTGCATATTTATTAAATAAACTCGGAATATACTCTGTTTTCGATTTAATAAGTTTTTACCCGAAGAAATATATTGATTACTCCTCACACTCACTTATAAAAGATTTAAGAGTTGGTGAAAATGTAACTATATACGGAACAATAACGGCATTAAAAACATTTACGACTAAAAACGGACTTACAATAATAAAAGTAACTATTACAGACAGCTCTGCCTCGCTGGAGCTTAATTTCTTTTATTCTAAATTAAACAGATATTCAATGGAAAGATATAAGGCTCAATTTCCGAAATTAAGCGGAATAATTGTTTCAGGCACGGTAAAGCGCGATAATTATACTAACAAATTAACAATTGATAAACCGCAGTATCAAATAGTTAACGATGAAAACTTTGAAACTGATAATTTAAACCTCGGAAGAATAGTACCCGTCTATCCGTTGGTTGAAAATTTGAATATAAAAGCGCTGAGAAAAGCGGTTAACAGCGCACTTGATAAATACTGTTCAAATATTCAAAATCTTTTGCCTGCTGATATTATTGAAAAATATGATATGGATAATAAGGAACAGGCGCTGAGAGTAATACACTTCCCTAATTCACAGGATGAACTTGAAAAGGCTCGTTTTACTCTTGTATTTGAGGAATTGTTTTTACTTCAAATAAAACTGTTTTCTATAAGGGCAAAAAATGAGAAATCATACAACACGGTTTCTTTAGAAATAAAAGAGGACGGACTTGTTAAAAAATTTATTAAAAGTCTGCCGTTTGAATTAACGGGAGCTCAAATTCGTGCAATTAACGAAATATTAAACGATGTTAATTCAAATAAGCCTATGCAAAGACTGCTTCAAGGTGATGTTGGAAGCGGAAAAACAGTGGTCGCTTGTATTATGCTTCTTGCAGCAATTGAAAACGGATTTCAAGCGGCAATAATGGCACCGACGGAAATTCTTGCTCAACAGCATTTTAATAATTTTATTAAATGGCTTGCGCCTATGGGGGTAAATGTTGCATTGTTTACCTCGTCAAATACAAAAAAACAGAGAAATAAACTTGAAAAAGATTTAAGAAACGGACAAATTAATATAGCAGTCGGCACTCATGCACTTATACAGGATAATGTCGAGTTTAATAATCTCGGTGCAATAGTCATTGATGAACAGCACAGGTTTGGAGTAAAACAGCGCAATATGCTCAAAAACAAGGCTAAAATTCCGCAAACATTAACAATGACGGCAACTCCGATACCAAGAACTCTTGCTTTAACAGTGCATGGTGATTTGGATTTAACAATAATAGATGAACTTCCAAAAGGCAGAAAACCTGTTAAGACTGCTTTATTAAAGCAATCACAGTACAGGCAGGCGCTGAATTTAATTAAAGATGAAGTAAATAACGGACATCAGGCATATATTGTTTTCCCATTAATAGATGAATCGGAAACTTTATCCGCTAAGGCAGCTACTAAAGAAGCTGAGGAACTGCAAAACGGATATTTTAAGGATTTAAAAGTAGGACTTTTGCACGGGAAAATGAAAACCGATGAAAAAGATAAGGTAATGAATGACTTTAAAAATAAAGTATATGATGTTCTTGTAGCAACTACGGTTGTTGAAGTCGGGGTTGATGTTCCTAATGCAACGGTGATAGTTATTGAAAACGCGGAGCGTTTTGGTTTATCTCAACTTCACCAATTAAGAGGCAGAGTCGGAAGAAGTGACGTACAGTCATACTGCCTGCTTGTTTCCTCAACAAGAAATGAAGAAACTTTACACAGATTAAATGTTCTTGTTCAAACTAATGACGGATTTGTTATTGCCGAAAAGGATTTGGAAATAAGAGGTCCGGGTGAATTTTTAGGTGTAAAGCAAAGCGGTCTGGTTGAGTTAAGGCTTGCCGATTTAACAAGAGATTTACCAATACTTGAATTAGCACGCAATGAGGCTCATGAATGGGTTAATTCTCACAGCACAAAAGAGTATCCGAAAGCATTAAAAGATTATTTAAAATCTCAGTTGAGCGCAGCTCAAGCTCTAAACTCTCCCGATTAAACTTTTTCGTATACATATAATGTCCAATCGCCCGAATGCGTTAATGTATCAAGTTTTAATTTCGTTTTGCACTCTTGAAGCAGATTTATTCTTAATGACGAAAATACCAGAAATATTAATGGTGTCATTTCATATTTTTTACTGTCGCTAAGTATTTCTTTTATTGTATCTTTTGATAAAAATGAAACATTCTCCAATATTACAATTCCGACTCTGTCACCTTTTTTCATTTTTGATATTATGTTGTTATCAACATATTTATTAATCTGCGGATTATCTTCCTGCGCAAAAACATCCTTATATTTGCTTTTCCCGTATGATAATACATTATAATAATCATCATTGAAAAGAATATCATTAAAGTTGTATTTATTTATCGAGTAAAAATTGTATCTTGTTTTATTATCAAGATATTTTTCAAACTTGTCCTGCCCGTAATATGTAAGAATAACAAAATCAGATGTTTTAAGTCTTGAGTGCCTTAAAAGTTCTATTACAGCCCTATGACCCTCACTGCGGTGGAGTTTTGGCGCAGAATTATCGGCAATGATTAGATAAAATATGTTTATCAAAATGAAAATTAAAGCAATTATAACACCTGCTTTTTTATTCTTAAAATCAAAAATACCTGAAGCAAAAGCTAAAATTAAAATAGGATAAATCTCTGTAGTATATTTAGTAATTAATACCATTCTTCCCGTTAGTGAAATAATTATTATAACGGTTAAAAACACAACTGCCGTATAAAGAAGATACTTGATTATTTTATTTTCACAAAAGAATGATTTTATTGTAAAAAATACTCCAATAATTGCGGGAATAATTGCAAATATAATGAAAGAAAAATTAAATTTTCCGTCGTGCAGTATATAAGAATAAAATGACTGCGCAGTATTTACAATATTTGTTTGAACGGGTGAAAAATAATCCGTAAACAAACATAAAACTTTAACAGGCGAGAAACTGCCCCAAAATTGCGAAAGAGTCTTTGATGAAGCAGTTGAATATAAAAAAGGCAGTAAAATCAATAAAACAATAATGAATGGCAGAATATACGTAAATATTGATGTAATTTTTTTTATATCAGCTGTAATGTTTCCGTTATTGACGCGAAAATACACAAACATCGAAGTAATAATGCAGACTGAAAATATAATTCCAAGCGTATGCAGTGCGCATAAGAGTGCATTAAAAAGAAAAAATAAGCATAAGTTTTTTTTTGACGGATTTTTTGCTGATTTAATGAAAAATAGTACAATTAAAGATGTAAAGAGAAAAATAAGAGAATATAACCTTACTTCCTGCGCAAAATAAATACAAAATGAACTTATAGCAGTGAATAATGCGCAAAATAAGCCAAGGGACTTTGAGTGAAACTCTTTCCCCAAAAAATACATAACAAAAACCCCTAATATAGAGGGAATTACGGATGACCACCTAAGAGCAAGGTCAGTATCTGCAAAAATAAACATCCACAATTTAAGATATAAATAGTAAAGCGGAGTATGCGGATTTTGAAGTACCATATGTATAAAATTACTAAAGCTCTTTTGCGAAGCAATATTCCAACTGACATATTCATCAAACCATAATCCCTCGGGTTTATCCAAAAACCATACCCGAAAAATTAATGCAAGCATTATAATAATAAATAGTTTTAAAACAGTATTGTTTTTCATAAATTTTTTTATTTACATGATAATATTATATTAATTCTAACATATATCGGATAAGATAGTATGAAGTTAATAATACAAATACCTTGCTATAATGAAGAAGTAGCGCTGCCTGTTACGCTGTCGCAATTGCCTCGGCATATTGACGGAATTGATGAAATTGAAGTCTTGGTGTCAGACGACGGAAGTACGGACAGAACAATTGAAATAGCGAAATCCTACGGTGTAAATCATATTGTTACAACTACACACCACAGGGGTTTAGCCCGAACGTTTATGGCGGGTATTCAAAAAGCAATATCAGAGGGTGCAGATATTATCGTAAATACTGACGCTGATAATCAGTATAATGCAGACGATATTGAAAAGTTAGTTAAACCTATTCTTGAAAAAAGAGCAGATATTGTTATTGGCGCAAGACCGATAAAAGAGATAAAACAATTTTCAAAATTAAAAAAGTTTTTACAGTATTTCGGTTCAAAAATAGTAAAGCTGCTGAGTTCCTCAGCTATAGATGATGCTCCGAGCGGGTTTAGAGCATTTTCAAGAGAGGCGGCTCTTGCTATTAATGTTTTTGATAATTATACCTATACAATTGAAACAGTTGTCCAATCTAAAATTAAAGGACTGCATTTGCTCTCTGTTCCGATTAGAGTTAATAATACATACAGAAAATCCCGTCTTGTAAAAAATATATTCACCTATATTCAAAAAAATTCGTTTACGATATTGAGAATGTTTATAATATACAGACCTTTCAGATTTTTTGCCATAATCGGCGGATTTATCTTCTTGCTGGGGCTGATTTTGATGGGCAGATTTCTGTTTTATTATTTCTTCGGGAGCGGAAACGGATATATTCAGTCGTTAATTATATCATCAATACTTTTAATTACGGGGTTTCAAACATTTATATTCGGCGTTCTTGCTGATTTACTTGCTATTAACAGAAAGTTAATAGAAGATGTACAAATACGTACTAAAAGACTTGAAAATAAATAGTCATAAAGTATAAGACAAAAGACTAACCTCTTTTTTATACTATTTTCGGATAATTCCTTTATGAGAATTATTATTTTAATTATAATTTTGTTTTTTATCCAAAGTACCTGTTTTGCCTCTGAAATGACAGACTATATTAACTCATTAACAAACTGCTGTGAAAATGAGAGTTATCAGACATTTAAAAGCGTAATAAAAGGTAACGCAACCATTTCTGATATAGAAAAACAGTTTATAATTGACAGAGAAATATCTGATGAACTGGAATCGACATTTATATATACAGATCTTGAAAACTGTATAAAGATTGCGCTTGAAGATAATTATGATATAAAAATTCAAGATGAATATAAACAGCAATACTATTGGTTATATAAAAATGCACAGTTTCAACTTTTACCCGATATATTTTATAACTTTAACATAGCAAACCTTGAAGGTCAGTATCTGGTTGGCGGTATAGTAGCAACAGTTACGCACGAAGTCCCTATACAGAGCCTTGCGGTTTTACAGTGGTCAACAATAAATCAGGGTAAATATTTCTTCCTGCTTGCTCAATCAAGAAATTTATTTAAAGCATATAAGGCAAATTTAGAATTTACAAAAGAAGAAAGAATGCGTGATACAGTTCTTGCATATTATGACACGCTTGAAAAAAAACTTGAAATAGAGGTGCAAAAGGTCAATTTGTATGACAGACTTGAACAGTTAAAATATACTCAAGCAAGATTTGATGCTGGGATAGGAACACTTTACGACGTAAAAAGAGCGCAGGCAGAATTTGCACGTGCTCAGCAGGATTATACCGAAACATTAAATTCTCTCAGATTGAGGCAGGCTGCACTTGCAAATGTATTAGGAGTTGATATATTAGACGCAATATACCCGTTTGAAATCACTGTCGACCAAAGAGTTCTTGTTAATCCCGACAGAAGTATAGATGAATTATATGTGCAGGCACTTGAAGCAAGGGAGGATTTACGTGCAAAAAGAGCGGAGGTCGAAGCATATAAGGCACAACGAAGCTCAAATTATACGGATATAATTCCGGAATTAACTCTGTCATATCAAAACGGTTTGGTTGGTACTAAAAGAGCGGGAATGACATCTCATAACAGTATAACATTAGACTTAAGAGCTCATGTAGGAAAAAATTTATTAATGGGAACAATTACACAGCTAAAATCAGATACCGCACTTGTCCGTGCAAAAAAATTAGAGCTTGCTAATCTTCAAAGAGAAGTTAAGGAAAATATACTTTCTTCTTATTATGATTCAATTAATGCACTAAAAAAAGTTGAAGCATCAAAGGTTGAAACGGAAGCTGCCGATGTAAGTTTAGATTTATCTTTAACAAATATGAAACTTGGCGAGGCTACTTTTATTGATGTAATATCATCGCAAAATTTAAAAGTGCAGGCAAATATTAATTTAATAAAAAATATGATAGAATACAATAAAGCTCAAACAAATTTATTGTTTGAAATAGGATTGTTGAGTCCTAAAACGGTTTTAAGAGATTATAAACCTAAGTTTTATTAGATAATTCGGAAGTAAAAAATGATTGAATTGCTAAAAAAGATTTTTGGAATTAAGAAACAAACATTTATGGAATCGGAAATATATGAACAGCCAGATGTCATAAGTAATTTAATAAAAAAATATATAAATAAAGACGGAACAATAAATATAGAAATTCCGGATAATATAAAAAAGACAGCTTTAATAGCAAGCGGTTCATCTTATCACAGTGCATCAATAGCCGCAAATTATTTAAGAGATAATATTCACTGCTATGCACAGGCATACTACGCAAGCGAATTCTCGCAATTGGAAAATGCAGATGTCGATACTGATACATTGTATATTTTTATATCACAATCGGGTGAGACATCTGATACTAATAAGTCATTGGAAAATGTCAGAGTTAAAACCGATAAAACACTTGCAATTACGAATACAAAAAATTCAACACTTTATAACAACGCAAAATATAAGATACTGTTAAATGCCGGCAGTGAAAAGTCAATTGCCTCAACAAAAGCAGTAAGCGCACAGTTGTTCTGCCTTTTTCTTGTTGCAGGTAAAATAATGCAGCAAAGAGAAATGCCAACACTTCAATTAAGAGAAGAATTAAAAAAAATACCTCAGATTATAAAAAATGCGCTTGAACTCAGATGTAAAATCCAAGAATTTTCAAAAAAATTAACATCATACGAAAACGCTGCAATATTGGCATCGGGCATGTTTTATCCGCTTGCTAAAGAGGGCGCATTAAAAATAAAAGAAACTGCATATATTAATACAACCGCATATCCTACAGGCGAATTTTTGCACGGACATATTGCAATATTAAATAAAAAGTGTGCCGTTATTTCCGTAGTAAACAATGTAAATGTTGAATTTACAATAAAAGTGCTTGAAAAAATAGAAAAAGATTATAATTCGGATACATTGGTGTTATCGGCATTTCACTTAAACTTAAAAAAAGCGGAAAGCGCAATATGCTTAAATTTATACAATGATATAGAACTCTTGTTTTCAGTGTTGGTTGTTTTACAGCTTCTTGCTTATGAAACCGCACTTATGCTTAACAGAAATGTGGATAAACCTTCCGGATTAACAAAAGTAGTTAAGTAAACAACTGTAAACTTTTAATCGAAAAAAAGAAATAATATAAATTCTCTTGTTTTATTATTGCAGGAGTTTACTTTTATGCAAATACATTTAAACGGAATAAATAAATTTTCAAATATAATTAATCCTTATTTTACAAGAAGAACCATAAATAACAACTTAGCGCCGTTAAAAGCTGACACTGTAACATTTAGCGGTTCTGCCGCATTAATCGGTACGGATATGAAACATGCGCCGAGCGAAAAGATATGTATGCAGGCTGCAGAAAATGCAGAACCTGCAAGATATTATTTACAGCTCGTTTTTGACAATTATATAAAACCAATTGCAAAACAAAGCGGTAATTCAAATAAAAATTCAAAATCAGGTTTTACTATATCAACAAGAATAAAAACTCCGGCCAGTATAAAAGAAAAAGTAGTTTCCAAGTATTCCAAAATGATGGCTCTAAATTTTGATGAATTATTAAATATAACTATCGGAGAAATATTAAAGAACTTTGATGTTGAACCCGAATTAAAAATAGAAGATATAAATTCTATTTGCGCAGATGAATTAAGTAAACTGGTATCAGATTTAAAAGGTGTGCCTCGAATCAGTATTTCCGTATGTCTGGTAAGAACAATTTTTGATATTCTGAAGAAAAACAATTTTATTAATTTATCAAGCGAAAAAGCAGCAGAGCAGGAAAGCATTTTAACGGATATAACACAAGAAATTGACTCGCTAATTGATGATGCAGAGTATGATGATATAGCAATTAATTATCCTACTAATTCACTTGAGGGTGTAAAAAAATATGCTAATGATATAGTTGGCGGAAGAATAGTAATAAATCGAAATGAAGATGTTTCTAAAATAATTTCCGCTTTAAAAAGAGCAGTTGCGGACGGTAAATTAAAAATTACTTCTATAGAACATTATGTCCCCGATAAAGATAGAATTCCGGAAGGAAGAAGTGTACAGGATTATGCTTATGCTTCCGATGCCCAATTAAAATGTCTCGGCAGATTAGCTAATTGTGAAGTTATTAATATTGCTTCAAAATCAGGATACATGGGAGTTCATGTTAATGTAGATTTATCAAATCCCTTATACAGCGGATATAACAGCAAATTTAACGGATATACGGGTGAAATACAAATTCTTGGTAAAGATGTAGAACAATTAAAAGATGTTGAAGATTTATGCTATAAATTAAAAGATAAAAAGAACGCTATAAACAGGGTATATAGTGATTTTAGAAAGCATTTTTACAGATATTATACGGATGAAACTAAAAAGGCGTTTAATGAATATACTTATGCACTTTATTTGGCCCAAAGATTAAACAGCAGCAAAGGACATTCTAAAGAATTTCCGAGCATTGCGGAATTAGGCTATTCGGGAAAAGTTGATGAAAATCTTGATTTTAACTTATTAAGAAAAATAAAAAGTGTCGGCGATTATAAACGTGATAGGCAGGATAATGAACAGAAAAAACACATGCAAACCGATAACGATGTTATAAGGTCATTAAAAAGCTCTATTGCAGGTACTTTCTAATTATAACTTTTCATTACCTTGTTTATTAATTTTGTCAAAACAGGAACATTGAAAATTCTGCCCAGACAAACACCGATAATTATATATAAAAGCAAGATAAATATTAAAAACTCAAAGAATGAAAAGGAAAGTCCTAATGAATATAATCTGATTATTTTTATGGAAAGAATATAATTAAGCATAGCACTTATAAAGTTTAAAAACGGAATTAATGAAAGTATCGGCATAATAACTCCCATAATCAGATTAAAAATAGCTAATAATATTGCAATAACCATTGATTGAGTTATGTTATACATTAAAAAATATTTAATGTGCCGTTTGCAGATATATGCAATTATAATCCAGATTAAACCTGCAATTCCCATTGTTATATATGATAAAACCGATATAATTTTTTCTATGGGTAAAATAATATTACTATTGTTATGCTGCATAATTATTCTCGTCCGTTGTCTTATTCTTAATAAATTCTTGTACTATTTCAATATAAGCAAGTTTAATTTCATCATTGTCCGTATCAATATCAATAGCCTGCTTGTAGAGTGAAATTGCCGAGCGTAAATCATTTAACATTACATAAGTATTACCGAGCAATATATAAGCGTTGGCATTAGCCGGAGAATACTCAATAACTTTTTTATAATTTTCTGCCGCAAGTTCAAACTCTTTCTCGGAAAAATATAAATTACCAAGTAAAATATAGGCATTAACAAAATTCGGATTAAGTTCAATGACTTTATTGTAAGTTTCAACAGCCTCTGTGCTTTTACCCTGTTCATACAATGAAAGTGCATAACAAAGATATGACTGCAAGTAATTTGGATTTATTGAAATAACTTCGTTAAAATAAGAATTTGCCTTGTCGTATTCTCCCGCTGCAGAATAGGCATTTGCACAATATAGCATATATTTTTCGTTATTATTTGAAAGTTCAAGCGCTTTCTTAAAGTTATCGGCAGCTTCCGTAAATTTAGACATTTTCATTTGAACCAGTGCTATATTTGCAAAATTATCCGGAATAGAATTGCACTGTTTAAGTGCTTTTTGAAAATATAAAAGAGCTTCCTCGTAGTTTTCCCGGTCTTGATAAAGCATAGCGATAGCGGAATATACCAAATAATTAGATTTATCAATATTAAGTGCTTTAATGTAATTTGAGATTGCATGCTTAAATTCACCTAATTCCGCGTATGCATTACCTAAATTAAAATAAACCGAAGCATCTTCAATACCCAGACCTGCAGCTCTGGAATAGTAATTAACGGAACGTAAATAATCATATTTGCAATAATACATACTTCCGAGATTTGTAAGTGCTACATAATTTGAAGGTTCTACCGTAATTAACGCTTCATAAACACCTATTGCACTGTCATATTCATTATTTTGAATATAAATAGACGCTAACTTCAAATAATTTTCGGAATTATTCGGGTTATCAACAATACTTTTTATTAAATCTTTTACCAAATCTGCGTCCATACCGATTATTATACTAAATAATAAATCTTGTAGCAAATATAAACTTATTGCTGTCCGGCAAGTTTGATTGATTTGTTCTTATATAGTTAAGCATGATTTTCATATTTCTAAATGGTTTATATGTAATACCGCCTGTATATTCTTGTATATCATAGTTATGAAAACTTGTATTTGGATTAAAAAAATCATATCTTCCGACAATTGCAAGTTTTGGTGTAATGTCGTATATGGCAGTAGTGTAAAATCCCTCTGCATTACTGTTTAAAAATCTAATCCCGTTACATCTGTGTGCATTGGCATATTCAGCTTTTATATGAAATTTATTGTAATCATAAGAGCTGAAAAATGAATATTGATGATAACTTCTGTGATTTTCACCGACATTATAACTTGTGCCTAATTTTAAATTACTTATTTTTTCATCAAAGTCAGCAAAAGGTTTCATCATAAGATATCCCGTAAATTCACTTCCGCTGCCTAAATCTGCAAGATATCTTGTTGAATCATATACTCCGACGTCATAATCTAAATATTTATATGAAGCAATATTTCTTATTCCCATTGATCTTACGTTACCCAAGTTTCTTGCAATTTGTGAACGCATAATTAAGTCAAGCGCCATTGTAGAAATTGAACCGTCATAATTTACCGGGACTCTTGCACCTTGTCCTATTAAAATCTTTTGGTTTTCATTAAAACTGTGAGAAATATATGCCCTTGATATTTTTTCGGTAAATCTGTTTTTATACCCCATAATATGCCTTGCAAAATTTATATCAAGAATTATTTCATCTTTATTCTCGTTAAATTTTGTTGTAATCATCGGTTCTAATATAGGAAAATCTGCTAAAAAATTTTGAGTTGCCTTATCTGTTGCATTTAATACCATATTTCCCTCAGCAAAAAATGTCAGTTGAACGGAATTTACAAATGAATTATCAAACTCAAGTCCGTTTTGTGAAAATAATTTTAGCACAGGGGAAACTTCCTCATAATTTTCAGCCTTGCCGTAGTATATGTCGGAAAGTTTGTTAAAAAAATTATCTTCGTCGTGCTCAAGTGTAACTTCTTCTATTGCAAATGCGATATTTGCAGAAAAAAATAAGTACAACAATAAAAGAATAAATTTTTTCATAAAGTTTTGAGCAGATTATCAAAGTAGCAAATTGTTTTCTTTAAACCCGTTTCTATATCGATTTTAGGTTCCCAGGATAATTTTTCTTTTGCAAGAGAAATATCGGGAAGTCTTTGAACAGGGTCATCAGATGGAAGCGGGGCAAATACAATTTCAGAATTGGAATTTGTAAGTTTAATAATTAATTTTGCAAATTCAAGTATTGAGATTTCATGCGGATTACCCAAATTAACAGGTCCCGAAAAATTATCCGTATTCATAAATTTAATTAAAGCATCAACCATATCGTCAACATAGCAGAACGCTCTTGTTTGAGAGCCGTCGCCATATATTGTAACAGGTTCATTTTTAAGTGCCTGCAAAATAAAATTAGAGACAACTCTGCCGTCATTTAAAGCCATACGAGGACCATAAGTATTAAATATTCGCGCAATTTTAATATCAACATTATTTTGTCTGTGATAATCCATCATTAATGTTTCAGCACACCTTTTTCCCTCATCATAACAGCTTCTTATCCCTATAGGGTTTACATTACCGTTGTATTGTTCATTTTGCGGATGAATTTTAGGATCACCGTATACCTCACTTGTGCTTGCCTGCAATATTCTTGCTTTACATCTTTTTGCCAATCCGAGCATATTAATTATTCCCATAACTGACGTTTTAACAGTTTTTATGGGATTATATTGATAATGAACAGGCGAGGCGGGACATGCGAGATTATAAATCATATCAACCTCAGCAAAATATTCTTTTATAATATCGTGCCTTATTAATTCAAATCGGTTGTTATTAATAAGATGTCTGATATTGTCTTTGCTTCCCGTAAAAAAATTATCAAGACATATAATATCATTTTCATCATTAATAAGTCTTTCACAGAGGTGCGAACCTATAAACCCCGCACCACCCGTAATTAATATACGCTTCATTAAACTAATACCCCGCTGTTAGAGTTAAATTGTATTTCATATAGATGTTTATAATGACCGTTTTCAATTTCCATAAGTTCATCATGTGTGCCTTCTTCAACAAGAGATCCGTTGTTAATAACGATAATTCTGTCTGCATTTTTAATTGTTGAAAGTCTGTGAGCAATAACAAAAACAGTTTTATTTTTCATTAAGTTATCTAATGCTTTTTGAACAACAGCCTCCGATTCATTATCAAGGGCCGAGGTTGCTTCATCCAATATTACAATCGGAGTGTTTCTAATCATAGCTCGTGCGATAGCAACTCGCTGGCGCTGACCGCCGGATAGAGTCAATCCTCTTTCTCCGAGCATTGTATTTATTCCGTCATCTAAACCGTCTATAACTTCATCAAGGTGTGACGCTGTTATTGCTATATTAAGCTCATCTTCGGTAGCATCCGGCGAAGCCAGCATTATATTTTCCTTTATTGTACCGGAGAATAAAAAGTTATCTTGAAAAACAAAGGATATATTATCTCGTAAATCTTTAAGTTTAAAATTTCTTATATCAATGTCGTCAAACAAAATTGCACCGTCATTAACGTCGTAAAACCTCGGAATAAGATTTACTAAAGTTGACTTACCTCCGCCCGAGTTGCCGACAATTGCAATCGTTTCACCAACTTTAACATCAAATGTAATATGTTTTAAAACAGGTTCATTAGGATTGTATTCAAATGAAATATCGTCAAATTTAATACCTTTAGTTAATTTAGGAACATTAACCGTTACATCTTTATCTTTAATTAAAGGAATGTAATCAAACAATTCAAAAACCCTGCCCATTGCAACAAATATATTTTGGATAAAAGTTAAAGTATTACCGAGAGTTTTTACGGGTTTATATAAAAGAAGCAGGGAAGTAACAAATGATGCAAAAGAACCTGCCGTCATACTGCCCTCATAAATTAATTTTGTTCCGTAAAATAAAACAAAAGCTATTCCGAATGAAGCTATTAAATACATTAAAGGCGACATCCAGCCGACCCGTTTTGTTAGCGAAATCGAAACATTAAAACTGTCAATAATTTCATTAATAAAATTATTTTCTTGTCTGTCTTGTATATTGTATGCTGTAATAACTTTATTTCCCGAATAAGTTTCATTCATAGTTGTAGTAATATTACCGTTTATTACTGTATTTTTATTTGAAACCGATTTAATTTTTTTTCTGATAAGGAAAACAGGCAAAAATGCGACAGCTAAAACAATTACGCCGACAAGCGCCAATTCCCAAGAACTGTATAGCATAACAGCAACCAAAGACAATGCACCGAATAAGCTGATTATAAAATTTTTAATTTGGTCTACAATCCCTTTTGAAGCGGTATCGGGGTCAGATAAATACCTGCTTATGATAATTCCCGACGAATTTTCATCAAAAAATGAAGTATCCATATATACAAGTTTTTTAAATAAATCAATTTTTACCGAGTTTGTAATTTTTAAACTGGTCCAATCCGTCAGATATAAATTTAAGTATCTTAAACAGCCTTGAAATCCTGCAAAAAATATAATTAAAAACGGCATGGAAAACGCTAAAATCGAATATGAAATTTCATGCCCGAATAAAATAAGGTTTTGTTTTCCTATAACATAATCCATATAAGGTTTAAGCGCGAAAGAAACAACACCGTCTAAAAGTCCGACTGGTATTGCAACAAGAAATCCGAGTATTACTCTGCCTAAAAAAGGTTTAATATATGGAAAAATTCTTTTTAAAAGCCAGCCATAATCAAAAGATGTTGCTGCCTGTGTATTTTTTAATTTCATACTGTTAAATTCCGTAAACTACAATTATATTTAAACATTGTATAATGAAAGTAACAAATAGAAAACAAACTTAACTTTTTTTAAATTATAAGGTATTATTATTAAACAATAATGGTCTGATTTGTAACAAAACTGTAATAATTGCTAAAAAAATAGCGAATAAAAACAGTTATTGGTTTTAAAACATTGTGTTTATAAAAGGGGTATATTATGAGCGGTGATATTTTTTCAAAGATAGCTGCAAGCGGTTCAAGTACAAAAACAGCAGTGTTAAACAAAAATAAAACAGAATTTAATCAATCAAAAAAGAAGACAAAAATCGCTGATACTGCAGTTAAACTTGCCCCTGTTATTGTTCCTCTGGCTGCAATTCCCTTAACAGCTTTGGTTACTTATAAAATATCAAATAAAAATGTAACAACTCTTCAAAAACAAATAAGCGAACTCGGGCAAAAACTTACCGATACTGCTTCAGATGTTACTATGCTTAAAGAAGCGGGTGAAAAAATAAAAACACAGCTTGCCGGTGCTCAAAAGGCTGACGGTAAAATATGGGGCGCTTTGCTCGCAGCTTTTGGTATCGCAGGCGGAGTATACAGTCTTGATAAATTAACTGATGAGGATAAGGAAAAAATCACCCGAGAAGCCGCTGCAAATCTAAGTGATATAAAATCAAAAGCTAATCAAGCATTAGACAGGTCCCAACAGACACTTTCAAATACAAGCAGTCTTTCTCGAAAATATACTAAAAATTATAACGGAATTCAATTACTTACTAACAATGACGGACTGAATAAAAATGCGGGGAAATATGCAAAAGCTGTTGCTGCAATAAAATCAACGGCAGGAAAATATCTATACGGAGAAGTTAAAATTCCCGAAATTAAAAAAGAGCATCCTGTTTTATGGTCAGTAACATCTGAGTTTGCACCTGTAAAAGAGGGCGGACTCGGCAGTGTTCCCGTAGAAATTCAAAATAATATGACAAGACTCGGTGTACAGGTTCCAACTTTTATACCGATGTATCAATCTGCAGGTTTAGCTTCATTTAAGGAAGAAAACGGCAGATACACTTATACTTATAAAAATAAAACTTTTGAACTTCAAAAAGCTGCTGAATATACTGTTGAAGCATACAGAGGCGGTAAAATAACTCCGGAAAAAGTTGAAGTTTTCGTCCATAACTCTCAAGACAAATACGGCAATAATAAACAGCTGATATTTATAAAAAATGATACATACTTTAACGGAACAATATATCAGAGTATGACTCAAAGCGAAGAACCCGAAAAATTTGCATTTTTCTCTAAAGCTGTATATGAGCTTGCTAAATTAAAAGAAGATAAAAATCTTGTTAAAGGATTAAAACTCTCTGATGACGGTTCTGTTTTAGCATCAATTCCCGCTATGGACGGTTTAATACTCAATGATTGGCAGGCTTCTCCTATTGCCGCACTTGCAAGATATAAAGCCCCAATGGAAAACGCATACGGTCAGCTTGATGATAAAACAGCTCAAAAATTGCAAAACATAGGTATTATTACAATCGGTCATAATGCAATGTATCAGGGTTCAACAAGAAATAACAATGATGATGCTCAAAGAAGCGAGGTAACATCAAATATATTAAATACATTATTTGACAGCTATGCTTATGATATATCGGTTAATGCAAGAACTCAGGCGACAGAAACTAATCCCGAGGACAAAGGATTAAGGAATTTAGATAATGCCGTTATTATAAATCATGAAGATTCATCTTCAAATCATACTAATCTTTTAAATATGGGTGTTATATTAAGTAATTATTTCTGCCCGGTATCGCAAAATTATGCAAATGAGCTTATTTCATCCGAGCATGCCGATTTATCGGGAGAACTTCAATGGGCGTTAACACAGAAGGCAAAAGCCTCAGCCATGGTTGGAATTATAAACGGAAATGACTTTAACAATCTTTCAATCGAGGCAACGGCAGCAAATATTAAAAAGTTAACGGGACTCAATTATAAGCTATACGGCAAATCATCCGAATTGGCCGACATTCTTGAGTCGAGAGAAATAAATAAAGGGAAATTCTATAACGAATTTATAAGACCTCTGTCACAAAAGAATGACACTGAAAATAAATCCGAGCAGGTAGAAAAAGTAAGAAACTTAACATCAAGGCTGGAATTTGTTGAAACTTGCGGAAAAACTAATGTTCCCGAGCTTAGTGATGATGTGCTTAGAAATACCCCCGTTATTTCATCGGGCGGAAGACTTGTATCTCAAAAAGGTATAGGAATAATGTCAGATGCAATAAAAATGTTATTTGACAATTGGGAAAAAGAATTTCCGGGCAAAAACAAACCGATATTTTATATTGCGGGTCAAGACGGTGAGAACGGCACCCAAAGAAAATACATAGAAGACTTAAAATCTAAAAAATTGAAGCAGGAAGATTCAGACAGAGTTATTTTTGCGCACGGTTTTGCACCAATGTCCGCAATGATGGCAGGTTCTGATTTCTTTTTAATGCCGAGTATATTTGAACCTTGCGGTTTGACTCAAGGTGAAGCTCTTGCTTTAGCAACTCCCGTTATTGCAAGTTCAGTCGGAGGTATTGTTGATACTGTAAACAGAAACGGCAAAGTAAACGGTATATTAACTGATATATCAAAACCATTGTCCGCTCAAACATTATACGAGGCGATTAAAAAAGCACTTAATGTATACTTTAATAATAAAAGCGGATATGAAGCTATGGTAAAAGATGCTTTAGCGGAAGATTTCAGCTGGACTCAGCCGAATAAACAAGGTCCTTGTTATGATTATCTTGATCTTGCGGGCATAAAAAGAGCTTCATTGCCCTCTGTATAAAAAATTCTTGCAAGCAGATAAAATCATGATTTAAAATATTAAATTATGAACTACAAAGAATTAACAGATACTGCGTTTTCACTGCATAAAATTAATAAATTTAATGAAGCGGAGAAAATATATTCTCTGCTTCTTCAAATTAATCCCGATGATGTTAATGTTTTAAATTTATCGGGAATGCTTTATATCGCTAAAGGTGACTATGATTCAGCTATTAAGAACCTTTCAAGGGCACTTGTCCTTAGAGATGATTCTTATATCACGGGTAATCTTGCAAAGGCTTATTTCTATAAGGGTGAATCAGATAATGCAGTTACGCTTTACAATAAAGCGCTCGAAATCAAACAAACTGATGACTTATATTACTCTTTGGGGATTGCATTAAAAAAAACGGGGGATATTAATGGAGCTAAAAATGCCTATCTAAAAGCAATTGAGCTAAATCCGAATAATTACGCCGCATATTATAATCTTGCAGTTATTTATAAAGATTTGTGCGAGTATAATAATGCAATAAATATAATTTTGAGCGCTGAGAAAATTAATAATACAGATGAGCAGCTATATTCTTTGTCAGCCGAAATTTATACACTTATAAGGGAAAATATCAAAGCAATACAGGAGTATCAAAAGGCATTAAAATTAAATAATAACAACTATTTGTATTTATATAATTCAGCTTTGCTATATTCAAAAATTTCAAAGAACAAAAAGGCAATTGAATTATACAAAGAAGCATTAAATATCAACCCAAATCATACGCCCACCCTTTTAAATATAGGCTTGTTATATAGAGAAATTAATAAGATAAAGGCTTTGTATTATATTGAACGTGCATATAAAAGTTCTCAAGACGGTGAAAATGTCTGTCTTGCTTATGCTCATATATTGAGAAAAACGGGAAACAACAAAAAAAGTATAAAGATATTAAATGATATTTTGAAAAAAAATCCTAATTCTGTACAAGCTCAATATTTGCTTAGCTTAAATATGATAGATACAGGTGATTATGAAAAATCTTTTGATATATGCGAAAGCTCACTCAAAAAATTTCCGAACTCTATGGAGCTTCTTCACGCTAAAGCGGTTGCGCTCAGATATTTAAACAAAACAGAAGAAGCTAAAAAAGTTTTTAATAAAGTTATAAAAAATTCTGATGATAATTATTTAAGCTGTATTTCCCTCGGAATGATATATTTGAAAGAAAAGAATTTCAATAAGGGTATGCGGTTATATATAAAAAGGAGCATAGATACAAGTTTTTATAGGGAATATAAAGACAAATTCTGGGAAAAAGGTGTTAATTTAAAAGGCAAAACAGTTTTATTATATTCTGATTGCGGGTACGGTGATACAATTATGTTCGCAAGATACATTCCGTTTCTTCAGAATATTGCTAAAAAAGTTATATTAAGGACGGATAAAGCTCTTGTTTCTGTTTTAAAAGAAAATTATCCCAATATTGAGGTTATACCGAAAGAAAAAATATATAGTGAATACGATGTTGTCATGCCTGTTATGAATATAGCCTATGCTCTAAATATGGATTTTAGCAATATTCCTTATTCAAGCGGATACATTAAGTTCAGCAGTAATAATAAGTATGACGTATTTAAAACTGACAAAATCAATGTCGGAGTATTTTATCAGGGAAGCAAAAACGTATTAAAGAACAGGAGTATTGATTACAAGTATTTAACACCGCTGTTTGAGTCAGATAAATTCGCATTTTACTCATATCAAATAGAGAATAATAAAAAAGAGGATATTCCGAATTTATCAAAATATATCAAGGATTTTTATGACAGCGCAAAACTGCTTAAGCAGACAGACCTTTTAATAACGATTGATTCTTCAATAGCACATCTTGCAGGTGCCCTGGGAGTAAAAACATTTTTGCTTCTGCCTTATATTTCGGAGTGGCGCTGGTTTGATGATACGGTAAATACCCCCTGGTATGACAGCATTAAAATTTTTAAACAGTCAAAAGTCAATGATTGGGAAGATGTTATAATAAGGGTAAAGTCTGAATTAATGAAATATGAAAAATAAATATAAAATAGAAAAAATGGTATACGGCGGAAACGCTCTTGCAAGGAACGGCGAATATACAGTATTTATTGAAAACGGCTGCAGGGGTGATGTTGTTGAAGCTGAAACAATTAAGATGACCAAAAACTATTCGGTTGCAAAAATAAATGAAATAATTGAGCCGTCAGAATACAGAATAAAACCTTTATGTGCACTACATAATGTATGCGGAAGCTGCGGCTGGCAGCATATTGATTATATGTGCCAGCTAAAGGAAAAACAAAATATTGTTAAAGAAACGATTAAAAATATTACGGGAAAAGATTATGATGTAGAACAGACAATTCCCTCGCCTAAAATAAAAGAATACAGATGTAAAGTTCAACTTCCGGTTGCTCAAACTAAACAATCAAAAAGAATTTTAACGGGCTATTATAAAAAGAACTCACACGAACTTATAAATATTAAATACTGTCCTATGCAGTCAAATTTAATTAACGATATAACCGTATTTATAAAAGAAGAAGCTCAAAAGTTAAATATAACGGGTTATGATGAAAAACACCACAGGGGGCTGTTACGGCATATAATAATCAGACAGTCATCAAGTCAAAATAATATTCTGGTTACTTTTGTCATAAATGCCGTTAATGCGGAAAAATCGCTGTATATACTTGCCGAAAACGTCATAAATAAGTATCAACAAGTAAAAGGAGTCTGTGCAAATTTTAATACAAAACGAACAAATGTTATAACAGGCGAAAAAACAATCACATTAGCAGGAAATGATTATATTATTGAAGAACTCGGAGGAAGAAAATATAAAATAAGCGCAGGAAGTTTCTTCCAAGTAAATCCTTACTGTGCAGAGGTGATTTTTAATAAAGTATATGAGCTGATAGAAAATCGTGTTAAAAATGCGGTTATTTTAGACGCGTATTCCGGAGTTTCAAGTTTTGGAGTATGGTTAAGCCCTATTGCTTCTAAAATCGTTTCCGTTGAAGAAGTCAAAAGTGCGTCAAAGGACGCTTTTGATAATTTAAAATTAAATAACATAAATAATATAGAAATAATTAATTCTGACGCTGCAATTGCATTTAAAGATATGCTAAAGAAGGGAGTTTGTTTTGATATTTCGCTGACAGACCCGCCTCGAAAAGGCTGCAGTATGGACTCTGCGCAGGCGATTTGCGAACTTACATCAAAATATATTATCTATGTCAGCTGTAATGTTTCAACGCTGGCAAGAGATATGAATATATTTGAACAATACGGCTTTTCTCCTGTACACATTCAGCCTGTCGATATGTTCCCAAACACACCTCATATCGAAACTGTTGTTATGTTTGAAAAACACTAAAAAAGAAACCTATTGGTTTCTTTTTATAGTTTTCCCCTTTTCCCAAGTCTGTAGTCAACCTAATCCAGCAATGATTCCAAAATGCTTGCATTTTTAATTGCAAGTGCATTTTCTTTAACTCTTTGTTTGTGGATGTAAGTTCTGAGTGCTTCTCTGATAAGTTCGCTTCTTGTTCTGTTTTCGCCCTCAGCAACCTCATCAATTCTGCTTAAAAACTCTTCCGGCATTGAAATTAATACTCTGGCCATATATTCCCCTTTTTTTCTGTTCTTATATATATAAAAACAATTCAAAGAGAAAATGTGCATAATTTTTATATACAAAGTATTTATTTTGTAATAAAACTTAATATAAACAAAATTTACCGCATAAATCAGCAATAATATCAATATTAAATTCATACTTGTTTTCTGCAGGAATTGAATTAAATATTTTAATAATAGTTTCCGTACTAATATTGCCTTTATCCGAGATGAATTTAGCGTAGTTAGGGTGGCAGTGATGAAGTGCAGCCAAGTAATACGGCGTTGAACATCCCCAGGGGGATTTTATGAAAATAGGATATATTACATCGTCAATAAGTTTAACAACGGGAATATAATCAAAATCAGAATTATAATTATCGTTTAAATATTTAATAATTTGTTCGGTTCTAACATTGCCTGCACCTCTGCCCATTGCAAAAAGAGTTGAATCAACAATCAAATCTCTTTCATTAGATAAATTAATTAAAGCAAGTGCGTTTGGAAAAGACAACTGCAGATTGTTATGTGAGTGAAAACATATTTTTATATTTGGATTTAATTCTGCGTTAATAATCTTATAAATATTTACAGCATCCTTTTCACCCATACAGCCTATTGTATCAACAATAGTAAGTGCAAATGGGTTTATTTTATCAGTCTTTTTAACTAAAAACTTTAAATCATTAACGGAATATAAATCAGTATTCATAGGATTTAAGAATATTTCATATCCTTTATCCGAAAGCGATTTTGCGTAAATAAGCGCCTCATTCAAATGCTTTTTTTTAAAAGAAACTCTAAGCATTATTTTTTTATTTACATTGTTTGTAATGTTATCAATCGGATATTCTCCGTAATTAATCATTAATGTGTACTTTGTTTCGGAATTTTGATTATTTATAATACTGTTAAGCTGATTAATATTGGAAAAAAGCGAAACATTAGGATTATAATTAATTTTTTTTAAAAATCCGCATTCTATAAAATTAACTTTAGCCTGAGTAAGTAATGAAATTATTTTAATAATGTTGTTATTGCCAAAATCCCAGTTATTAACATAACCGCCGTCTCTTAATGTGCAATCCAATACTTTAATCATAGTACAATACCTAAAACTTTTTTAATTGAGCAAAAGCCGCGTCAAGCGCCTTTTTTCCTTGATTGCCGAAATCTGCAATAATCATATCTGATGAGCCTACGGTTTTAATCTCAATAACTTTACCGACACCGAACTTTGAGTGAAAAACCCTGTCACCTGCTTTAAAAGTTGATGTATTCTGTTTTAATGAATTTTCAATTTGCTCATTCTTTTGTTTTTCCATGAGTTTCTTTTTTATAGGATTATTTTCAAGCAGGTTTTTTATGCTGTTTTCTTCCTGCTGTCTGCGCTGTTCCCGCTTTTCATCATTTTTTTTATTTCTGATAACAAAGGAAGTATTATGAGTTATTTGTTTTTTATTCGGGGCAACGAAATTTTTTCCGAAAGAAGTAACGGATTTAATGCTGCCGTCGGGATTTTCTTCAAGATATTTGTTTGATTTAATTGTGTCAACAGCTTTTTTAAAGGTATAAGAGGATTGAGAATATGATTGATATTCAGATTCGCTGTACTCTAATAATTCGGGCGGAATTTCGGCAATAAATCTGCTCGGGGGAAAATATTTATCCTGCCCCCACATTTTGCGCCTGTTTGCGTAGCTTAAATAAAGATTTTTTTTAGCTCTTGTAATACCGACATACATTAATCTTCGTTCTTCTTCCATTTCTGTTAAAGAGTCAAGAGCTCTTGTGTGTGGGAATATTCCTTCTTCAAGCCCCGATAGAAATACAGTATCAAACTCAAGCCCTTTTGCGCTGTGCAGAGTCATTAATGTTAATGCTTGAGTATCATCGACATAAGTATCAATATCGCTGACCAAAGAAACTTGCGATAAAAACTCGCCTAAAATATCGCTCTCGTCCTGCGGTGTAAACTCTTTTGCAACGCTTAAAAATTCCTGCAAGTTATCAATTCTGCTCTCTGCCGTAATTTCGTCTTCGTTTTCTTTGATATCTTGAATGTAACCCGATTTATCAAGTACGTAACCTATAAATTCAGGTAAATCCATTTTGTAAAATGCAGACTGAAAATCAGATATTAAATTATAAAATGCCGTCAGTTTTGCCTTAACTGCAGAAGAAAAATCGTCAAATTCATCGACGGATTTTAAAACATCAATAAATTTTATATTATTTTCATCAGCAATTTGTAAAAGTTTATCAACCGTCGCCGTTCCTATGGAACGCTTTGGAACATTAATAATTCGGCGGAGACTCATAGAATCCGAGGGATTATAAATAAGTTTTAAATAAGCAACAATATCCTTTATTTCTTTTCTGTCGTAGAATTTAAGTCCGCCTACTACTTTATAAGGAACTGAATTAGCCATGCAGGCTTCTTCAATTGCACGTGATTGCGAGTTTGTCCGGTATAAAACCGCCATATCCGCAAGTGATTCTGTCAATGATAATCTTTTTACTTCTCGTACAAGGTTAAGTGCTTCATCTGCTTCATCATTTGCCTTATACAGGTTCAATTTGTGACCTTTACCAAGATTAGAATATAAATTTTTGCTTATTCTCTGCTTGTTGTTGCATATAACTGAATTTGCAGCCTCTAAAATAGTTTCGGCAGAACGGTAATTTTGCTCAAGTTTTATTAAATGAGTCTTTTTAAATGTCTGCTGCAGATTTAAAATAATTCTGTAATCTGCTCCTCGCCAGCTGTATATTGATTGGTCAACATCACCAACTACACATAGGCTTTTTTCTTTTGGAATATCATCTTCACTAAGATTATTTGTATAAATTGAATTAATAAGTTTATATTGACAAAGATTTGTATCTTGGAACTCATCAACAAGAATATGCTTAAACCTTTTAAAATATTTTTCCCTTACGCTGTCAGATTTTTCAAGCAATTTAACCGCCAAAACAAGCATATCATCAAAATCGAGCGCATTATTTGACAAAAGAATTTTTTGATATTCCATAAATATGCGTGCATACTGCTCTGTTCTGTAATCTCTTGCACGAGTAGCGTATGTATATGCGTCAAGCATTTTGTTTTTAGCGTTGGAAATAATAGTCTTTAGTAACTTAGGCTGATATATTTTCTCATCTAAAGAGCAATTTTTAATAGCTGTTTTTAAGATAGAATTAGAATCCGTATCATCATAAATAACAAATTTATTATCATAAGATTTACCGTTTTCATCAATATATTCCGAAATATCGGTTCTTAAAATCCTGCCTGAAATAGAGTGAAAAGTACCAATCCACATTTTTTTTGCTTTATCTTCGCCGACCATGCGGGAAAGTCTTTCCACCATTTCTTTAGCAGCTTTATTAGTAAACGTAACCGCAAGAATTTCATAAGGCGAAACTCCGCTGTTAATAAGATGAGCAATTCTTGTTGTTAAGACCTTTGTTTTCCCGCAGCCTGCTCCCGCAAGCACAAGAATTGTGCCGTTTTCGCACAATACTGCTTCTTTCTGCTCCCTGTTTAATCCCTCTAAAATATTTAACATGTACTTTTATTTTTTCAAAAATGTGTTATTATTATTATATTATAAATTGAAAATATTATAAATAAATAAGGAAATATATGTCAGAAGAAAATAAAAACGAACAACAAATTATGGTACCGCTTGATGATATGGATAAAGTAGAAAATTCTGATTCCAATACATTAGACGCATTGGCAATGGAACTTGCAACAATACAGCAATCAGCAAAGAAAGTTGCAATAATCGGAAGCAGAAATTTACCTATAACACATCAGCAAATCATTGAAATATTATCCTATGCACTTGTAATACAAGGAAATACGGTAATAACAAGCGGAGGTTCGTCAGGAACAAATGCTGCAACAATAAGAGGTGCAATGAAAGCTAATCCGGATAAATTAAGGGTTATTTTACCTCAAACAATCGGACAGCAGCCTTCTGATGTACAAGACCAACTAATCGGTGTTCCTAATATATTAGAACATCCCGATCGCTCTATGATGACCTTAGCTGACGCAAGCAGAATATGCAACAGAGAAATTATTGATGAATGCCAGCAGTTAATTTGCTTCTTATCACATACATCAAATACTCTGCATAAAGCTATCCAGCATGCTGAAGACTCTCATAAAGTTGTAACTGCTTTTTATCTTGATTAAGTATGTGCAAAAATACAATAAATATCTTATTAAGTTCTTTAGTATTTATTATTATTGTTTTTTTTACATATATTTCTTCCCATTTTTTTACTGTAAATTGGGATGATTCTTACTGGATTTTTATAAATAATACAAACTGTAACGATAAATTTAGTACTTTTATAAATAACTTTATTATATCAGTCGACCACGGCAGATATTTATCTAATTTTTTAGTAAAATTGACGGGATATATTATACCAAAACTTTTAGACATACACCCTGTTGTTTGGATAAGCACAGGTGGTGCTGTAATTAAAGGTGTATTTACGGCTGTGTTCATTTTTTACCTTGCTTATTGTGCTTTTTGGTTTAGAAAAATAAATATTATATTTCCCGTACTTGCATTATTTTTGTATGAGGCATATTACATACACTTTGTAAATACATACGAAAGTATTATGTATTGCTCATTCTACGGATTTACATTTCCGTTTATAATATTTTTTATATTTTGGAAAAACTTTATTTGTGAATATGGAAATGAAGACAAGCCAAATGTTAGAAAAAAATTTAAAATTAATTTTTTCGCTTTTATTCTTGGATTTTCAACTGAATTTACATTAATTATATCGACGCTAACATTTATATTATTTATTTTCTTGGAAAAAACAAATAAAAAAATAAAACAATATTATTCAACTTTTCTGTGTATGTTAATAGGAAATATTCTTTATTTTGTTAATCCTCAAACAGCATATCAAGAAAAAGCAAAGGGAGCATTTTTACAAGGAATAAATAACTTGGAACAGTTCTGTGCTTTAGTTAATGAATATTTGCAAAATCTTAAAGTTATAGTATTACATGATTTAATTTACTATATTTTAGTAATAATAATACTTTTAATATGTATGTACAAATTTAAAGCAAAAAAGTATTATTTCAAATTTATATTTTCATTATTTATAAGCGGGATAACATTTTATCTGTTATTGTTTTTTGCCGGGCGTCATGAAGTTCATAAATATTTATATATTATTCATTTTGATACACTCACACAAATGAAAGTTTTATTTATAGCAATAATTCTATTGATTATTTCAAGTTTAAAAAATGAAAAAATAATAAACACAGTATTAATTTCATTGATTTTAATATTAACTCCTATTTTACTTGTGTATGGATGTATTGAAAAAAAACTGATATTCAATGCTGATTTTTTTAAAAATCTTAATAATGAAGAATATAAGAGAATATTTTATGCAGAACCGAATTACAAAAAATATAAATTAAGATATGTGAATGAACGTTTGGCAGCTTATTATGCGTATCAAAACAAAACTCCGATACTTGATAAAACCGCAAATGATTTTATGCTCTCGCCTAATATTTATATTAAGTCAATATATAAAAAAGACTATGACAAAAATGAAATAATATATTTAGAAACACAGTCAGAGGCATTTGAAAAATATCGACAAGACGGCGGAATTGATTTTGATATTGATAATATAACTGCTGATGATTTTCAAAAACTCAAAGACAGAAACTATGTTCTTAACGACATTTAGAAGCAATATCCTTAGCTGCTGCCTCGCCCATTGAAAAGCAGTTCATCTGAGTTCTTAATGCAGCCTGTGCTTGAAAATCTGCGCTTATAATCCTGCCTACACCATATAAATTTTCAATATTTTCGGAAATTAAGCATTCAATAGGTACATAATAAGTGTTTTTAACATGCTTTAAAATACTGCGGTCTTTGTTATTAGAATGAATATCAATAGGATAGTCGGAAGCAAAAGCAACATTATCAAACTTTTTAGGATTAATAATATCTTCTTCGGTAAAAGTATACTTGCCTTTGATTCTATATGATTCTCTAATTCCGAGAGTGTCTGAAATATGTGAAATATATGAATTTTCAAATCCTTTAAAATAAATTTTCATAAAATTAGCGAGTCTGTATATTCTTTCTCTGCCTTGTTTAAGCGCTCTTGAATACACAAAAGGATCTAAAATTGACTCATCATCGTCAAGAATAATGCGTGGAGCATTAATTGCAAGGGTATTAGGCATTGACGGGACTGAAAAGACTTGAAAATAAGCGCAATCTGACTCATCAAGAACACCGTCCGCAACTGCAGCCTTAAAAATAGGGGTCAATGCCCATTCTTTATCCCAGGTGCAAGCTGTTGAAAGATACACTTGTCTACCGTCAATATCTTCTATAGGTGTAATATCTCTATTTTTATCATATTCCGAAAGCCAATCAGCAAATACTTTCATGTTTATACCTGAGAGCATAAATCTCAATGAAGCTGCTTGAGAATTTTCTTCTGTGTTTTGAAATTCACAATTTAAAATTTTAAAAATTTCTCCGTTTGAAGTTGCGTCGATAATATAATCCGCTTCGGTATATAACGATAACAATTTATGATTAATCTTAAGTTGAAATATACTGTCAGTAAAAGATAAAGAACATTCATTAACAGCAGATGAGAATAATACATCGCACTTAACAGATTTGAGCATGTCATCAAATACTATTTTCAATAATTCCGGGTTAAACCAACCTGTGTTATCATCTATAAAAGTATGCTGAGCGTTATATTTTTCTGCGAAAAGCAGTAAATCCGAGTAAAATTCGGTATTTATATTTTCAGAGTTAACTTTCATAACTGGAACGACAAGCCCTTGCGTAATAGCACCGCCCAGCACGTCGGATTTTTCAACAAGCAGTGTTTTTATTCCGAGTTTAGAAGCAATATACGCGGCAGCAATACCTGATGTACCTCCGCCGGCAACAATTAAATTATATTTCATGTTTTTCCCTTTTTATTTATTTTAAAATAATTTTTTTATAAAAAAAATTTATTTATTTTTGTAAAAATGTTATTATTATATTTCTATGAGATATGTATTAATAATATTTCTTTAGAAATTGAGTCATGGATATTCTGTCAGAAGAAAGCATATCATTATTTCTGTTAATTATTATTTGTTCAGCAGACAATGATAAACTTGTATCTTTGTAAGGGATAGCTGTTCTTGTTAAAAGTAATTTATAATCATAATCACTAAGAGGATTTAAAATTAGGGAATTATCAAATGAAGCAACAGTACCCATGTCTTTATTATCAATAATTGTTTTCCCGACACAAAAACCTAATTCAATTAATGCACTTCTAAAAGGAGTAGACTTTGAATAAGATACAATAACAGATTTATCATTCAATTTAGATTTAATTAAGGATAAAAAATCTATTGTCCAAAGAACGGGGTCTTTTTGAGGAGAAAAAGCGTCAAGAAAAACTATATCATATACGAGATTAACAGATTTAAGAGTATGTCTTGCGTCGCCCATAAAATATCGTATATTTATATTATTGTATTTATTGCAATTTTTAGTATAATTCATGTTATTAGAAATATAATTATAATATATATTATGTAAAAACGAACGATTTAAAACCCAACCCTTAGTTAAGTACCCCTCGGTTAATAAAAACTCAATAAAACGCCTCATATCGTCGCATAAAAATGAGGTATCAATACAAAAAATTTCATTAAGAAAACTATTATCAAAATTGACTTCTTTTATTACTTCTGAAAGTAAATATATTTTTAAATCAATATCGTCTATTCCGTCTTGTATGAATGGCTATAATTTTATTAACCCTATGTTAGTGTCTAAACAATCAATTGTTGTTTTACATTTTTTATCTGTTGACAATAATGCCGCTTTTAAGTTGTATCCTACCCCGCTGCATATATCGAGAATATTTATCTCATCTTTATTTTTTGATTTTTTGTTTAATAACGACGGATTAATGAACTTTTCAAATGCTTCTTTTAATGCCCCGCTTTTTGAATGGTATATATCACCTGCATTATTATCATATAATCCTACGGATTTATCATCTGTTCTGTAAAACTCTATCCCTATCATGAAATTATTATAACTCAAATTTGTTTATTTCTTATAGATATGTAATTATAATATAGTTCTATCGAAATAATTTTATCGCTATATCTCTATTCGATATTAAAAAATGACATAAAGAAAAATTAAAATTTTTTAAAAAATTTTTTTTTAAATTTTAATTGTACACATTAAATTATTAAAGAGGGATTAATAACATAAATCATAAAACTAATATAGTATTGGAGGAAAATGTTATTATGCCGATAAAATTAATGCTTGTTGAAGACCACAAGCTGATTAGAGTGGGAATAAAGACACTGTTTGATGATACAGAAGGCTTTGAAGTTATAGCAGAAGCTGAAAACGGCAAGGATGCCGTCTCTAAAGCCGTATTATATAAGCCTGATGTCATATTGCTTGACCTCGGATTACCCGATATGAGCGGGATTAAGGTTATTAAAGAGCTTAATGATAACAACTGTGAGTCAAAATTAATTGTATTATCCTCACATAATAATGAGGATGAAATAATAAAGGTTTTGTCAATGGGGGTATTCGCCTATGTTATAAAGGATATTAACACCGAAATGCTTTTAAATATTGTTAAAAGCGTTAATGACGGCGCAATGTGGCTCGACCCTAAAGTTGTTCCTCTGCTTCGTGAAAAGTCAGACAAAATTATTCCTCAAAAACAAACTTCAAGAGCTATGTTTAGAAATACACATGCAAATCTTACTCAGCGTGAATACGAAGTTCTGAAACTTCTTGTTGACGGAAAATCAAATAACGATATAGCACAAGAACTTTGTATAAGCGAGCATACGGCAAAAGCTCACGTATGCAATATTATTCAAAAAATGCTCGTAGATGACAGAACTCAAGCTGCAGTTAAAGCAATTAAAGAAGGTCTTGTTTAGTAATTTTATATTTAAAGTTACAAAATATTAAAAATTAAAATAAAAATAACAAAAAAAATCTTAATCTGACTTATAATAAATAAAAAAATCGGAGGATTTATGACTGTTGAATTAAAAAGTCAGAGAAAGATTGATATAAAAGAACTGCCCGTTGAAATTCCTGATTTTGAGTCGTCCTTTGACTCAAAAGACTCATTAATAAAAAAATGGATTATTAACTGGATATTGTCGGCAGTAAGAAATAAAGCGGTTAAAGAAAATGATATACTGCCAAGTAAAGCTGAAATATCTAATCATCTTGGCGTAAGTATAGGTACGGTTCAAAATGCTATCAGGTATATTGAGGATGAGGGATACCTAAAATCAAAACAAAGACTCGGAACTATGATTTCCAATGTGACAAACCCTTCGGAATTCTTCAAATCAACATCTAAACGTGAAAAGGCTATTACCGCAATAAAAAAGTATATAATTAACAATAATCTTAAACCCGGTAAAAAAATACCGTCAGCCAGAAAAATGTCAGAAGAAATAGGAATTTCTCAAAATACCGCAAGACTTGCTTATGAATTTCTTTTAAAAGACGGTATCATTGAATCAATGCAAAAACGAGGAAGTGATTCTAATTGGATATTAAAATCAGTTCCCTTTTTAAACGACTATGAAAAAGATTATTCGGATAAAATTGAAACAGATACTCTTGTCAGTAAAATTACAGATAAACTTAAATCTTATTTTATGAAAAATTTTGAAATTGGTGAAAAGATTCCCGCACATGATGCGCTTGCTAAAGAGTTTAATGTCAGTGTTAAAACAATACATGATTGTATTAAAGCATTAACACTTCAAGGTATTTTAATAACAAGACGCGGAAGATACGGAACAATACTTTCAAGAAAAACTGAAAATAATCTTTATGAACCTTTAAAAGAAAATTCAATATTTGCAAAGGCAACCGACGCTGTTTCTTATTCGTACCAAAGAACGGAAGAAAAACTTATATCTCATATTAAATCAAACTGTAAAGCAGGAGATAAACTTCCGCCAATGCAAAAATTGGCTGAAATGTTTGATGTTAGTACAAATACAATCAGAAAATCACTTAGTAATCTGGAAAAACAAGGCTATGTTACATTCGGACGCGGCAGGTTTGGCGGTACATTTTTAATAGATATACCTGATAGCGACGAAAAGCAATCATATCAATGGATATCAATTAATCCCAAATACAAATAATACCCTATAGTTAAAAAAACAATTTAATTAACTATTTTTTACATCAAAAAAATAAGATAAAATATAACCTTTCTGAAACTGCTCTAATGTACAGAGTGAAAATACCAAAAAAAAATGCTACAATAATAATATAATTCGCAATCCGCATTTCATATAGTTTACTAGATATAAAAAGGAGGCTCCCTATGTCAACCGCTGCAGACTTAAAGCAAAACACTAATTCAATCACATCAAAATTTACCGAAGAATTTGAAAAATATTTAAAGAAACAAGCATTAAAAACAACTTTTAACGGTTGTGATATTGAAACATTCAGTTGGTATAAAAAGATGTTAGGCATAGGTTGTTAATATAGATAAATCAGTTTTAATAAAAGAGGAATGAATAATTCCTCTTTTATTTTACCTTGATTTTCTGCTAAACTAATAGAAGTATGAAAAAATTATTTTTGATATTAATTTGTTTATTTTTATGTACACTGTCAGCAGTTGCTTCCAAAGAAACACTAATTATACTTGACCAATCAGCAAGCATGTATGAACCTTTAAAGTACGGAATGAAGTTTAAGTATGCAAAGCAGGCTGTTAATAAAATTCTTGAAAATCTTGACGATAATGAGTTTATAGGTTTAAGAACAATCGGTATAAATCCGGAGAAAATGAGATTAAACAGAATTGTTACGACAGATACATTATGCCATGCAACAGAACGCTTAAACGATATAAACCCTCACAACAGAGCAAATATAAGAGCTAATCTTCCCAATATCGTTCCAAGCGGTATGTCGCCAATTCAATATGTTTTACAAACTGCACTACAAAATGATTTTCATGCTTCAACAGACATAAAACGCATAATACTTGTTACAGACGGGTACGAAAATTGCAACGGAGACCCTTGCAGTTTTATAAAAAAACAAATGCTGAAAAGGAATGACTTAATTATAGATATTGTTGCTATCGGTGTTGACAGTATCGATGCCGCGTTGCTGCAATGTTTAACAGACTCTACACACGGCAGATTTATTAATGTAAAAAAACCTGATGATATTAATCCGTCAGTAAATTACATATTTAATAATCCGCACCCGGAACCAACACCGATAAAATTAGAAAATCCTCAAATTATCGCCCCCAAAACGGAAAACACAATTTTATACAAGTCTTATCTTCTTGAATTCGCCGAGTAAAACTTTTTGTATAATACAAAAAGGGTAATGACAGTTCTTTTATTTTTTGCTAAGATTTAGTAAAAGTTTACGGGTAAATATGAAAAAAAATATTATATTATTATTAACAACTCTAATGCTGGCGTGTAGCTGCTGTTATTGTGAAACAACAATTAATAACTATAACTATACAACACCGTCAACTTATGATTATTCAAAAAATACTTCGGTTTCTGACAAAGATAAAATTCTTTTTATAGTCGATTTTTCAAACAGTATGAATGAACGGCTCGGACATACAACAAAACTTGATGCTGCACTTTCTACAATGAAAGAAATATTGCAAATGATTCCGGAAAACGCAAATGTCGGGCTTCGAGTATACGGGCACAGAACAGGTTTTACCCCTAAGCAGAGCTGCAGTGCCTCTCAACTTATTGCACCGATTTTGCAAAATAATGCGGCAAATATTTATTCAAAGCTGACATCAATAAATGCTGTCGGCTGGACTCCGATTACTTATTCGCTCAAACAGGCAGCTTTCTTTGATTTTGGTGATACAAGCGGCAAAAAAAGAATTGTTTTAATCAGTGACGGCGGCGAAAATTGCGACGAAAGTCCTTGTGATTTTGTTATTGAGCTTATGAAATACAGAGATGATATACAAATTGACGTTATTGCTCTTGCAGTAGGCGATGATGACGCTAATAATCAGCTAAAATGTGTTGCACTGGTTACATCGGGCAAATTTTATACTGCGAATACCGCAGCCGAGTTAAAAAACAGCTTGCAAGACTCATTAAATCTTAAAAAAGAAGTTCAAGGCATGATAATTAATAAATAAAAAAGCGCTTATTATAAGCGCTTTTTTATTAGTTTATTTTGGTTTTTATTGATACAACGGAGCCAGTTTTGCTTCCTGCTGAGGAATAACACCCTCTTCAATCGGCAGATATACTCTGTAATCAATAACAGGGAAGCAGTTATCTATTGATTCTATTTTCTTTAATTCTTCATCATTGATATTTCCGCTTTCAATCATATCTGCAATTTTTTCAAATCTTGCAACGTGCTCCATAAATCTTTCTGTTGCATAATCTTTTGCCTGCCAAGTTGTGATTAAGAAAGGCCAATCAGAACTTTGAAGAAGTAAATTCTCCCTTGCCAGCTGGTTTAATGCCCTGTGTAAAAGTTTATCTTCGGGGATTTTTTCATATTTTGAAACAATTTCAATAATACGTTTTTCACAGCCGTGAATAATCGGCCACATCCACTCTGTTAAATGGTTCATCCATACATAGAAATGACCGCCTTGTCCCCATGAACTTTCGGGAATTTGTATTGTATCAATCGGCGGATGTTTTTCAAGATATTCACCTGCCGTACATCTTTCAATTTCCGGGATGTAATTATTAATTTTTCTGATTACCTGTTTTATAAATTCTACACCCTCAAACCACCAGTGTCCGTATAATTCGGTATCAAATGAAACCATTATCAAGCCTTCTTTTCCCGTAGCTTTTTTATGGTCATTTAATAAATGATATAACAAAGTTGTATAGTGGTCGGAATTTGAATTAACTTGGTTCATTGCTAATACGGGGTCGTATAACATTTTATTTCCCAAATCCGTTTTTGATGATGTAATTCTCCAATAATTCATACCTGATTTATCATCTTTTTTATGGAATTCACGATAGCAGCCGTCACCCGGGTATCCGTCTGCAGCAGACCAAACCTGGAAACCTGCTCTGTCATTTCTGCCCATAACTGCAACTTGTGCGTCGGGAAGCCAGTATGCGGAATATGTGTCATAGCCTGTTGCTTCTCTTTTTGGAAGCGGGATATATTCTATATTACCGTATATACCAACAACTCTCCTTTCTCCGACCGAATTACCGCCCTCTATAACGTGAGATTCAGTAAAGAAATATTCAATATCGTTATTCTGCAGAGTTAC
>CANPYB010000002.1 GCA_947587605.1 Candidatus Gastranaerophilales bacterium | reverse complement strand
AGTAAAACAGTTACAGTATAAAGGGATAGAAAAATGCCGATAAATAAAGATATAAAAAAGGTACTTGTAATAGGCTCCGGGCCGATTGTCATAGGGCAGGCGGCAGAGTTTGATTATGCGGGCGTGCAGGCGTGCAGGGCTTTAAAGGAAGAAAATATTGAAGTAATCCTTGTAAATTCAAACCCCGCAACCATTATGACCGATGAAAATATTGCCGATAAAGTTTATATCGAGCCGTTAACCTTAGAATCTTTAACATACATCATAGAAAAAGAGCGCCCATACGGTATCATTGCTACTCTTGGCGGGCAGACCGGGTTAAATCTTGCCGTAAAATTAAATGAAGCAGGTATTTTAGAAAAATATAACGTACAGCTTTTAGGGACAAAAATAGACTCAATAAAAAAAGCCGAAGACAGGGAAATGTTTAAAAATTTAATGCTGGAAATAGGCGAGCCAATCCCCGAAAGCGACATTGTTTCAAGTTACGAGGACGCAAAAAAATTCGCACAAAAAATAGGATTCCCGATAATAGTAAGACCCGCTTATACCTTAGGTGGAACAGGCGGAGGAATTGCAAATAACTACGGAGAATATGAGGATATAGTTTACACGGGATTATCTTTAAGCCCTATTTCACAAGTACTTGTTGAAAAAAGTATCGCGGGATATAAAGAAATCGAATACGAAGTAATCCGCGACGCCAATAATACAAGCATAGCAATTTGTAATATGGAAAATATAGACCCTATAGGTATTCATACAGGCGACAGCTTCGTTGTTGCGCCCACTCAAACTCTTACAAATAAAGAATGCCAAATGTTAAGAAGTGCGGCATTAAAAATTATAAGAGCATTAAAGATAGAAGGCGGTTGTAATGTTCAATTTGCTTTAGATACCGTAAGCAACCAATACTATGTAATAGAGGTAAACCCTCGTGTAAGCCGCTCATCCGCACTTGCCTCAAAGGCAACGGGGTATCCGATAGCAAAAATAACAACAAAAATTGCAATAGGTTACAATTTGCACGAAATTCCAAACTCAATAACCAAAAAGACGGTAGCTGCTTTTGAACCTGCTATTGACTATGTGGTAACAAAAATTCCGAAATGGCCGTTTGATAAATTTAAACACGGCGACAGAATTTTAGGCACAAAAATGAAAGCTACGGGCGAAGTTATGGCAATAGGAAGAACCTTTGAAAGCTCGTTTAAAAAAGCTATAACTTCAATAGAATCAAAATATACGGGGTTGCTGCGCGGACGCCACATGGAATGCAGCGAGGAAGAATTAAAAGCATTACTGCATGTTCAAGACGACAGAAGAATTTTCAGAGTGGCAGAAGCCCTAAACCGCGGTATAAGCGTTAATGAAATTAATAAAATAACAAAAATAGATAAATGGTTTATATATAAAATAAAATCTCTTGTTGATTTTGAAAACAAGCTGAAAACGGAAACTTTCACACCTGCTCTGTATTTAGAAGCAAAAGAAAAAGGATTTTTAGATGAAGAAATTGCAAAATACACACAAAAATCCGTTGCGGAAATAGAGCGAATAAAAAAAGAGAATTCAATAAGTGCTTCATTTAAAATAGTAGATACATGTGCGGCAGAGTTTAAAGCATATACACCTTATTATTACTCAACATACAATGAAGTTGATGAATCACAAGCCAATACTAACGATAAAAAAATACTTATACTGGGGTCAGGCCCGATAAGAATAGGACAGGGAATAGAATTTGATTACTGCTCGGTACATGCTGCATGGGAAGTAAGAAACAATAACTATAAATCTTTAATAGTCAATTCAAACCCCGAAACGCTGTCAACCGATTTTGACGTAGCGGATAAATTATATTTTGAACCTATGCACATTGAAAATATAATGAATATTATTGAAAAAGAAAATCCCGAGGGCGTAATGGTTCAATTTGGCGGACAGACAGCAATAAATTTAGCGCCGAAACTCTATGACCGCGGAGTAAAGATACTTGGGACTTCTTTAGAGTCAATAAATACTGCAGAAGACAGGAAACTGTTTGAACAGCTTTTAAGAGATTTAAAAATCCCGCAGCCAAAAGGATATGCCGTACGTAAACAATCTGAAGCATTAGAAGTTGCGAAAACTCTTGGGTATCCGCTTTTGGTTCGCCCGTCTTACGTAATCGGCGGACGCGGAATGCAGGTTGTATATAATAAAGATGAGTTAATTTCATACATCGAGGGTGCGTTAAAGTTCTCCGATGAACATCCGATTTTGATTGACCAATATATAGAAGGTACAGAACTTGAATTAGACGCAATATCAGACGGAGAAAACGTATTAATCCCTGCAATAACAGAGCATATCGAGCGCGCAGGTATTCACTCGGGCGACTCTATTGCACTTTACCCTACAAGAACAATACCCGATGATATAATAAAAAATCTTGTAAATTACACCGAAAAAATTGCAAGAGCCTTGAAAGTAAAAGGTTTAATGAATATTCAATTTGTCTTAAAAGATAATATTGCATATATTATTGAGGTAAACCCTCGTGCTTCAAGAACAGTGCCGATTTTAAGCAAAGTAACGGGCATACCCATGGTTAAAATAGCCATAGACGCGATACTCGGTAAATCCATAATCGACCAAGGATATAAACCGGGCTTAGCAGATACTACAAACCTTGTATGCGCTAAGATACCGATATTCTCGTTCCAAAAACTCAATAGAATAGACCCCGCATTAGCTCCCGAAATGAAGTCAACAGGCGAAGTTTTGGGCATTGATACAAGCTATGAAAGAGCGCTTGCTAAAGGATTTTTAGCTGCGGGATATAAACTTTCTACCCAAAGAGGCAATGTACTTATATCAATAAACGACCACTATAAAAAAGACTGCGTAAGCGTTGCACAAACTCTGGTTGATTTAGGATACAGACTGGTTGCGACAACAGGTACTCATAAATTCTTAAAACTGCATAATATAGAATCTAAAGAAATAGAAAAATTTGATATCCAAAAAATGCAGAGAAATATGAAAAATAAAGACCTGTGCTTTATTATAAATACCCCTACAACAAACAATAATTCCGTTCGATATGGCTCAGAGGACAGAGGGTTTTTAATAAGAACTCTTGCCGAAATGTATTCAACACCATGCTTTACGGTGCTTGATACAGCTAAAGCATATTTAGAAGCGCTGCAGTATTATATGGGAAATCCCGACTTGACTTATGACAGTATAGAAAAATACAGAACAAAAACTCCAATGACGGTATAAAATATATGGACGAAAATAAAAAGAAAAAATCAAAAAAATTTAAAATCAATATAAAAAATATGGGTGTTAACATTGATAAAAACGAATACCGAGAAATTGTTTTATCGCAATCCAACCACCCCGAAAAAATAAACAGAGATTATAGATGAATATTACAGTTGAAAAATCAAAACCGCTGAAAGGTACAATTGAAATTCCCGCGGATAAATCCATTACCCATAGAGCTTTTATGTTATCAGCCCTAACAAAGGGTAGTGCAAAAATTTCCAATTACTCTCTCGGCGCTGATTGTATGTCAACTTTAAAAATCATAGAAATGCTGGGTTGCAATGTTGAAAAAATTAACTCGAAAGAACTTATTATTGACTCAAAAAACGCATTAACAGAAGCATTATCGGCACTTGACTGCGGAAATTCGGGAACAACAACAAGATTAATGGCGGGAATACTTGCAGGGCAAAATTTTAATTCCGAATTGTTTGGTGATAAAAGTTTATCGCGCCGTCCGATGAAAAGAGTTATTGAACCGTTAGAGCTTATGGGCGCTGAATTTATCCATAACGATTATAAACTTCCCATAAAAATTAAAGGCAGTAAGCTGAACGGAATTAATTATAACTCTAAACTTGCTTCAGCGCAGGTAAAATCGTGTATTTTATTGGCAGGGCTTAATGCCGAGGGTATTACATCCTTTACGGAGCCTTATAAATCCAGAAACCATACGGAGCTTATGCTATCTGCAATGGGCGCTGATATTAAAGTTAATGAGAATACAGTTCAAATAAAAAAATCTCAGCTTCATTCTGTCGATATTACAATTCCCGGAGATATTTCATCTGCGGCATTTTTTATTGCAGCCGCATTAATTGTTCCCGATTCTGACATTATAATTAAAAATGTGGGAATAAACGAAACACGCTTAGGCATTATTGACGTTTTAAAATCCATGAATGCCGATATTACACTGCTTAACGAAAGAACTCAATCAAACGAAAAAACAGCGGATATTCAAGTAAAATATTCAGATTTAAAAGCAGTAACAATTGAGGGCGAAATTATACCGCGATTAATTGATGAACTGCCGATAATTGCCGTTATTGCTTCACAAGCACAAGGAACTACAATCATTAAAAATGCGCAGGATTTAAGAAATAAAGAAGCAGACAGAATAACGGCAACAGCAAAAGAACTAACCAAGCTCGGCGCGGATATAAAAGAAACACAAGACGGATTTATAATTAACGGAAAAACAAAACTAAAAGGGAACTGCGAAATTGAATGCTACCATGATCACAGAATAGCAATGAGCAGTTATATTGCAGGGCTTATATGCGAAAAGCCCGTTAAAATCAATGAATTTCAATGGGTTAACATCTCATTCCCCGAATTTTTAGAATTGATAAATTCTATTTAGTAGGGAAATAAATTTTAGAGCCCTCACCCTCTTTTACTTTGAAAGATATAAAAATTCTCTCGCCTTTATAATCCTCAGGCGGAATATCAAAGCTGTTTACATTAGAAAGCGCCATTAATACCGAATCATCCATAGATTCATTGTGTGATGAAGCAATAATTCTTTTTGTAGTAACAGAACCCTCTTTATTAATAATGAATTCCACCTTACATTCACCCGACCCTTTAACTAAAGCCGAATTCCACTGCCTGTTGAATTCACCGCCGACTTCTTTTAAATATTCTCTTAATTGAGGTGAAATAGAGGCGAAGTTCTGATTTAAAATAGGCAGATTTAAAACAGGATCTTTTGTTTTTCTATATGGTGATGCAACAGTATCATCCCAGAATGTTTTTAACTCCGGCAATTTAACATTAGCCGTTTTAACCTGTTTTTGTACTTTATCACTTTTCTTTTCGGGGTACGGAGGCAGGAACAAGACAGTTATTGCCAAAATAACACAAGCAATAGCCGCAATCATAGATTTCTTTTTGTCACGAGCTTCCTGCTCTAACTCCTCTTTTTCTTCTCTTGTTAATTTACGCTTAGGTCTGACAGGTTCTTCTATTTCTTCTTCTTCATAATAATTATCTTCAATTATTTCATCAAATATATCATTCCCGCATTCACAATAATCGGGGCATATATCATATTCTCTTCCACATTCAGTGCATCTGTACATTATTATTTTCCTTTAAATTAAAAATCCTTATCTACTTTTTCAAGTAATTCTTCTCTGATAATTATTTCAAATTTAGTATTACCTAACATAGTAGTTTCCATAATCAGTATTGCGGTAGGCAGTGCGGCACCTAAGGCACATATAACCATATTTAAAATGTCACCGCCCATAACACCCGTAAAATACGTTACGTTCATTGTATATTCAATGATAACAACACATATAGCAATAAATAACCATTTTTTTGCTTCTTTTTTAAGGTTTTTACTGCTTTCAACACCGTGCAATGAAACACCATGTATATTATAATCACTAAACCCGTCTTGTTTTATTACATTAGAAGCATTTATTCTTTTTGTAATTGCAAATGATGTGGAAAAACAATGGAAAGCAAATACAATCATGAATGAAGCCAATGCAAGGAATACGGGAGATACTTTTAATGCACCGCCTGCCAATCTTATGAAACCTGCAGCTTCGGGGAATATTTCACCCAATGTCTGAGATACGGCATAAGCCAAGAACGGAGCCGTAATAACACCCAAGAAAAACTCTCCGTAAGATTTTAGTTGAAGATTAAAGATTTTTTCCTTCATATCTTTTATTTTTTTTCTGGATATATTATTGACATATAAGTTTATCCATTGTTGATAATCTTTTACAACGGCTTGAAAATCCTCTCTGCTTTCGTAACTGTCTAATTCTTCACCGCTTTCTGAAATAATATTTTTAATAAAGCCTGCAAATACACCTAAAAGTATGCACAATATTGAACAAAGCATTAACATTTGCGGGATTAATACAGGCAGACTATAAGTGCCCATTGCAAGTTCAACAAATGAAAATACCAATACAGCAGTAAATATTGAGAACGATGACAATAAACTCATTCTCTGAATTAAAACTGTTGACTGAGATATTCTGGATTTACCTTTTGCTCTAAGTGTAAGATACTGACCCTGTTTTAATACCAAAGTTATTATTATAAATCCGATAGCGAGTAGGAATAAAATTCTGTTTTGAAGTTGTACTCCAATCCCCTCGAGTCTTATAATATCCTTTAGAATATAAACAATAGCAAACGGAACAAACCCGATAAAGAAGTTCAAAAATCCCAAAATAACTTCATTTTGAGCAAGTTTATTACGTAAATCATTAGACTTATAAGCTATTTCTTTAGTAATAAGAGCACGTCTTCTTTCAATATCAGCTTTACGTCTGTCTATTTTAATTTTAGTCTGAGCACCGACACCTGTTCCGTATAATGTTGCTATATCTTGCTCATTAAGTTCTTCATCCTCAATCATAGATATAGTTTTTTTAGCTTCCTCTCTGCGGATTTTTTCGGCGCTTTTTCTGTTGGCAAGTTCAAGCGACCCTGCCAAAACTTTAGGGTTTGCTCCGCCATCCGTAAAATTTATGCTTATAAACTCATCAGTTCCGCCAATCATTAATTTACATATTGAACCAATAGTCCTGCTTGCACCCATCGGATTACCTTGTAGCAAGACTCTGTCACTTTTAAAATTATTTACTATCTGCCATTGTCCGTTTTCCATTTTTTGAAGTGATAATATTAAATCAAAATCCAAGTCTAATTTAAACTGACAATTAGGCGCTGTTCCTATATTTATAACACCTGTATCATTAAACACTCGTCTGTTATTTTTTGAAGATATGGTAATTTTCATTTATTTCCTCTTATCTTTTTAATATTTCCAAAACTTTTCTTACCGCTTGATCAACATTTTCTTCTGATGCCATTGTTAACGATGTTTTTTCATCCATAACAGGCAAAAGTGTTTGTCTTACTTCATCCAATTTTTGCGGATGTGCATATAAAAATGTTAAACTTAAATCGGGAATGTATTTTAAAGTACGTTCCATATTTTTTGGCAATGTATTCCAATTAATTTGTTTTGTCACATCACCCTCATTTTCAAGGTCGCCCAAAATGAATATTGAAGGTTTATATCCGGCTTCTTTAAATTCAAGGGCGTCGCCTACAGCTTTTTTAAGAGCTAACCCATAAGCGGTTCCGTATGCTTTAGGGTCAAATTCTCCGTACTTATTCATTGATTTTCTCATATCAACCAATTTATGCGGATTTCCGTTATATACGTTATAAGCATCTTCACTTACTACATATATTAATGCCTTATCCTCAGAGTCCATTCTTTTGGCAATTTTTAAAATTGTTTCTTTTTGCTTGTCTATTGAGCCACGGCTTGATGCTGATATATCCAGCAAAAATACGGTTGCAACAGGCTGAAACTCTGCCAATTTTGTCTTACTTAGTGCGACTACTACCAATTTTAATAAAAATACTGCTAAAACAAGTATTATTCCTAAAGTTAAAGTTCTTCTAAACATACTACTCTCAAAACTGTTATTACCTGTTAAATTGTATCATATTTGCTTTATTTTTTGCAAGTTATTTATTTTTTTAAGCTCCAAAAATCGGGATGTAATATGGCTAAAAAGGGTATTAATTCTAACCTGCCTATAAACATATTAAATATTGCAATCAATTTAGATATTGTCTGTAAATCGGCATAACTTCCCATTGGCCCGATTTTTTCGCCAAACCCGGGGCCTAAGTTTCCAAGCGTCGCAATAGCAGCTGAAATTCCTGTTGTTACATCCTGCTCCGTATATATAAGTATTAATGCCGTCAGTGCAAATATGGCATAGAAGAACAGTACAAATGATATCATTTGTCTTACTATATCTTCCTGCACTATTACTTTGTTAATTTTTATGGGGTACACCCCGTTAGGATGATGTATCTTTGATATCTGACGTTTTAAGTATTTGAATATTAATATAATTCTCAGTAATTTTACACCGCCGGATGCCGAACCTATTGAAGCTCCCGTAAACATCAATATAAACAGTAATAATTTAGCCCTTAAACACCACTGTGCGTAATCGGCGGAAGCAAATCCCGTTGTTGTTATTATTGTAGTTACTTGAAAGAATGACGGTCTGATTGCATTTTTAAAATCATAAAAATGATGCATTGTTAATGTTGAGGCAATCAATAATGTAAAAAGTGCAACAATTAAAAAATAAACTTTAAATTCTTCATCACGAAAAAGTGAAAGGATTTTTCTTCTTATATAAATTCTATATTGCAGAGCAAAGTTTATACCCGCAACAAACATAAAAACAGCAACAACCCATACAAATTTAGTTTGCCCGTATGCTATTAAACTTTGTCCTTCAGGAGAAAAACCTCCGCCAGACATTGTGGAAAGAGAAGTGCAAATTGCGTCAAATATAGGCATTTTTAAATATATTAATATACACACTTCAATTAAAGTAAGCATAAAATATATTCCCCATAATGCAGCCGCACTTTGACGAATTCTTGGTGTTAACTTGCTGTCTTGAGCCCCCGGTATTTCAGCGAATGCAGCTTGACGCCCGGCTATTGAAAACTTAGGCAGTATTGCCGTAAATAATACTATTATCCCTAAGCCCCCGAGCCACTGACTGAACGAGCGCCAAAAAAACATTGTTTTCGGGTACTGCGTAAAATCAGTTAGTATTGTTGCGCCCGTCGTGGTAATTCCCGAAACACTTTCAAACAGTGCGTCTATTGGTTTTAATCCGAAATATAAAAACGGAATAACTCCTATTAAGCATATTAATCCCCACGTTAAAAGCACTATTGCAAACGCTTCGGTTTTGTTTAAGCTGTTTATTTCTTCTTCTTTTTGATTTTTCTTTTTAAATATAAAGCCAAGTGTAAATGACACTATAGATGCCGCAGCAAAAGGAATTGCGCAAGTATATTCTTTTAATATTAAAGCACAAACCGCAGGAATTAATATTAAAAACGAAAAATATCTTAAAATTAAACTTATTGAATTTAACACATAATTTAAGTTCAAATTTTATTACCTCTTAAAAAAATTTTTAACAGTATCGGAATTATCCTGCGTGGTAAAGATTATTAAATTATCAAACGGCATAATTTGTGTAGTGCCTCGCGGGATTATTATTCTGTTTCTGCGCTGTATAATTGCAATAATAGCCTTACAAGGCAGATTTAAGTTCATTATCATATCATTTTTAAAATTGTGAGGAACACAAATTTCCAGCACTTCGCCCTGACCGCGTTCAACCGTTGCAAGTATTTCAATATCAGTTTTTATTAAATGATTTTCTATATCATCAATAGCTGCCCCGTTAACGGATATTGCAACGTCAATACCGACTTTTTCAAATAAATTGGCATTAGCGTTTTTAGATACCCTTGTAATTACTTTCGGGACTTGCAATTGCTTTGCCAAAAGCGAGCATAAAAGGTTTTTTTCATCGTTGTCAGTAACGCAGACAACTACATCAGATTCGCCGACTCTTTCTTCTTCAAGAAGTTCAAAATTCGCTCCGTCGCCGTTTATTACCAATGTGTTTTTTAATCCTTCGGTTAATTCTTCACATCGTTTGTAATCAAGCTCTATGATTTTAATTTTCATATTTGCTTTTTCAAGATTACTTGCAAGCATTTGTCCGACACTGCCGCCGCCTATTATTGTTACTTGTTTTACATCATTTGTTTCCTGGAAAAATCTGTTTGCCAATATATCCAAAGAATATGATGAACCCATAAATATTACTTTATCATTAAGCAATAGCTCGGTATCACCGTTTGGAATAAACAGCGTGTTATCTCTTGTAATACCGACAATTAAGGTTTCATCGGGGAAATTACAATCTTTTATTTTTTTATTAATAAACTTAGTACCGTCTTCAACCCTGTATTCAAGTAATCTGGCTTTACCGTTTGCAAAATCCTCAACATCTATTGCATTGGGAACGGTTATAATTCTGAATATTTCTTGTGTCATAAGTTCTTCGGGCCAAAGCACATAGTCAATCATCAATTCTTTTTGATACTTTGAACCTCGCACAAGCGAGAGCGAATCAACATTTTCTTTTTTACTTACAAAACAAACCGTTTTGAGCTTTGTCATATTAATTACAGTTAAACAGGCAACAATATTCGCCTCATCATTATATGTACAAGCAATAAATATATCGGCATTTTTTATCCCGACAGACTCTAATACACTTATATTAGAACCTGAACCCTGAACATATTCCAAATCCAACTTATCAAAACTTTCCCTGTTATTATTCGGGTCATCATCTATAATTATTATATCGTGGTCTTCAAATAACCTTGTTGCAATTAAACATGCCAGTTCGTTTGCACCGTATATTACAATTTTCATAAAAATACCTTTTTATTGATACACTTATTTAAAACTAAAAAGGATTTTTTGTCCAATTTGAAATATAAATTATACTAACGAACTTTGCTGCATAATTTCGTATTTTAAGGCGGGATTATCGGTATTAACAACTGCAGCATAGGCTTTAGAGAGCAATTTTTTAGCTTTAGCTTTATTTCCGTATGTAAGCATAATTTTTGCAGCTTCAAGATAATTTTTAGCAAGATTTTCGCTGTCACCGATATCTGAATAACCCTTTGAAGCTAATGCATAATATTTCATAGCCCGCGCATTTTGGTCAATTTTTCTGCTGTTTTTAGCATTTTTTGCACTTATTATTGTTTTTGTTTTAGCGTCTTTTGTTTCATCAGCAGTTATATCGGATAAATCCATAAACATTAAAGCATTTTCCGTATCATATTTTTCAGCATGTATTTGTGCAAGATTAGCTAAGGCTTGACTTTGGAGTTTTAAATTATCGCTCTCGCCCGAAAATGACACAGCCGCGCAATAATGCTCAACGGCAGGGGTTAATCTTACATAGTCGTCATATATCCTGCCCATATACATGTGAGATTTAGCTTTAATGTTGTAATCACTGCTTGCTTGAGCGGCGCGGTCATAGTTGTATAGAGCTTCTTCCACCTCATCAAAATCATCATAAATTCTGCCCTGTTCATAATGGATTATGGCGCAGGCTTTATCATCGCCGATATCTTGAGCATATTCCATAACACGCTGAAAAGACTCTAACGCTTTTTCCTTTTGATTAATCTGCGAATACTTTTTAGCTTGAATAAACATTCTTTTTAACTGCGGATCGGAGGGAATGTATATTTCATCAGCCGTAGGCATATTCACTGCCGTTTGATTATGTTCCAAAGCACTTTCATCTTCAGCTATTTCGCTTTGAGGCATTGGAGTTTCCGCTTCCTCAGCTTCGGGCAGAGCCTTTACTTCCGCCTTATAATCTATTTGCTGTAAAAATAAAGCATCTACCCAATTTTCAACAACTTTTGAAGGTTTTTTTAAAGTATTTGTTATATATTCATCTAAAATTTGCGAAGCGCTTTTTAAATTAGCTTGAATTATTTGTGCGTTTGGATTTTCTTTTTGTGCTTGATTTTCTATTAAACTTAAATAAGATGAAACCTCGGCTTTAATTTCATCGGGCGCACCTATTGCGTTTGCGGTATTTCTAAAATCGGATAAAACCTGTTCTATACCTATTCTGCGTCTTGTATAATCAATGGCAACTTTTTCGCCGTTCGGGAAATAATTTGCACCGTTTGAATGCTGATTTTCCTGTCTGCTTTCTCTTTCAGCCTGACGCGAAGATTGAGAACTTTTCTCATCTTCTTCTTTTTTGGTTATTGGTTTTTGCTGTATCCCCTGATATGGTTTTATATAGGCAGGGTAGATAGAATTATACAATTTTACCGCCTTAATTGCACTTTATCCGCACTCTACTTTATTAAGTATCTTATTTTTTTTAACTTTTTACATACTCTGTTTAATGTATTAATGATTTTTTTTTGAATTTCAATTTGATATAATTCATTTATGTTTAGGAAATATAAAATCAATAAATTTAATGAAAAATGGGCGGGAAAAGAGTTATTATTCTGCCAGAGGATATATGAAGATATATCTTTTCTGCCATTTAGTGTACATAAATGCTGTCATTGTTCAAGAATGCCTTATTCACCGCCTGTTGTAACTCCATTTCCTTTTAATAATTTTAATTTTGATGAATACTTAACTCATCTGGATAGAATTATGAACTCTAATCAGAGCGTTAATGCAGTATGCAGAGGTTGTAAATTTCTGACAAGACAAGTTGTTCCGCCTCTGCCTTATGAAAAACAAATCACTTTTTTTACAATAAATCACTTTACAAAATGCAACTCAAACTGCATTTATTGCGCAATCGGCAGAAAAACCGAGGATATAAAATACAGGCTGCTCCCGATTATTAAACAAATGATTAAACAAAAAACAATTAATGATAACTGCCTTATTAACTGGGGCGGGGGTGAACCCTTGTTATGCTCCGAGTTTGAGCAAATAGCAGAGTTTTTCCATAAAAATAAAATAAGACAGGCAATAAACTCCTCGGGGATTGAGTTCTCTAACGTAATTCTTGACGGTTTAAAAGACGGTTCGATGAGCATTCAAATAAGCCCCGACGCAGGAACAGAAGAAACTTATAAAAAAATTAAACGCCAAAATAACTTTTACAGAGTTTGGAAAAATATTAAAAAATATGCACAATACCCCGATATGCTGTTTGTAAAATATATTTTCTTTTCTATGAGCGCAAATGAAAATGACGTTCGTCAATTCATTGAAAAATGCAAAGAAGCGGGAGTTAAACATATTGTTATAGACTGCGAATCAAACAGCGCTAATAACCCGAGAAGCCCATTCGGAAATATTACAGACGAAATAATAAATTTTGCAATCCTAATGAAAAAACTCGCTATAGAAAATAATATTGCTTATGAAATCTCCTACCAATGGAGAGATGAACACAAACAAATGATAGAAAATGCTTAAAATAATTTATCATTTTTTATAACTTTGCAAATGCCTGTATTCTTTTTCGAATAGTGACTTTCAAGTGTATTAAATGTCTGATAATAATTAAATCCGCCTGTGTTACGGTCAATAATAAATCTTGTTGTTTCAAGAGTTAAACCGTTTCTTATTCTTATTGTAGCTCTTATAGTATCATCTTTAAAAACAGCATTTTTTATCATTTTACCGTCACTGCTATATAACTTATCGTTATTTATTCCAAAAACATATATATCACCTGCAATTTTATTGCTTTTATTTTTACCTGCTACATCACCCGTACATTGAATTTTAGTCATTTTATTTTTTTCTTGTGAGGCTTGCGGCACTTGTACATCTTTAGCATTTGCAAAAGCAGAAAATAATATAGAAATTATTAATAATAAAAAAATTTTTTTCATATAAAAATCCTTATTTTTTAATATTATACCGAGTTTAATTTTTAAAAACAATAATTATAAAATAAGCGGAGTGAAATTAATACTCCGCTTATTTTTTTAGTTTGTTAAATTATACTCTGCATTTGGGTTTTGGACCGGCATTTACGATTTCTGAAGGCATATTTGGATATTTAGCCTTAAAATTATCTTCAAACATTTGAGCTAACTTATTTGCAGACTCGTCATAAGCGTTTTTATCAGCCCACATACCGCGTGCATCAAGCATTTCATCAGGTACATTCGGACAGCTTGACGGGTAATCAACATTAAATACGTCATGATGTTTAAATTCAACGTTATCAAATGAACCGTTTAGTGCTGCAGTTACCATAGCTCTTGTATAGCTTAATTTCATACGTTTAGCACCCGAAGCAGCACTTCCGCCTGCCCAGCCCGTATTTACCAAGTATACTTGTGTGCCGTATTTATCAAGTTTATCGCCTAACATTTTAGCGTAAACCGAAGCGTCCATTGGCATAAACGGTTCGCCGAATAATGTTGAGAATGTAGGCTGAGGTTCGGTTACACCGCGTTCCGTACCTGCTAATTTTGATGTAAAGCCTGTAACAAAGTGATACATAGCTGCATTTTTATTAAGCCTTGAAATAGGAGGCAATACTCCGAATGCGTCAGCCGTTAAGAATACAACAACTTTAGGTATTCCGCCTTTAGACGGTACTTGAGCGTTGTTTATGTATTCAATAGGATAGCCTACACGTGTATTTTCGGTTAAACTGCCGTCATTAAAATCAAACTCTCTTGTTTTATCGTCCATAATTACGTTTTCAACAAGCGAACCGAATTTAATAGCGTTGTAAATATCAGGTTCATGTTCTGCCGAAAGATTAATACATTTTGCATAGCAGCCGCCCTCAAAGTTAAATACACCGTCAGGTGACCAGCCGTGTTCGTCGTCACCGATTAATTTTCTTGCGGGATCAGCTGAAAGGGTTGTTTTACCTGTTCCTGATAATCCGAAAAATACTGCCGTTTCGCCGGTAACAGGGTCCATATTTGCACTGCAGTGCATAGGAAGTACGTTTTCTTTTGTCATTACGTAGTTCATTGTAGCAAATACTGATTTTTTAATTTCACCCGAATATTGTGAACCGCAGATAATTATTGTATGAGCTTCATAGTCAATAGCTATGCATGCTTCAGAATTAACTCCGTCAACTTCGGGGTCGCACTTAAATCCCGGTGCACAAAGTATTGTATAATCAGCTTCTCCGTAGCTTGCAAGTTCTTCAACCGTAGGTCTGATTAGTAATTGATGTATAAATAAGTTTTGGCTTGCAAGTTCATTTATAACTCTGAATTTTTTTGTATATTTTTTATCAGCACCTGCAAAACCGTCAAATATAAATACTTCTCTGTTTTCTAAGTATGCTGCGATTTTACCTTTTATTGAGTTAAATCTTTCTCTTGAAATAGGACGGTTAACTTTTCCCCATGCTATTTCGTTGTGTATTGTATCGGTATCAACAATAAATTTGTCTTTAGGTGAACGTCCCGTATACTTTCCTGTCGTTACAACCAAAGCGCCGGTATTACTTAATTTGCCTTCGCCTCTTGCTAACGCTTTTTCCGTTAATTCAGCAGGTGTTAGGTTTCTGTAAACGGCTTTAGGGTTTACTATACCCCACTTTTCAATTCCGAATGTTTCCATGCTAATGTTCCTCCTTTTAAAATTTATACTATTTAGAATAGCACAAAAAAAAAGGAACAAAAATTGTTCCTCTGAAATCTTTTTCAATTTCCTCGTGTGTTAGTAAAGGTAGTAAGTAAGGTAAGTATGAATATAAAATTTATTTTTAGGTTCTCTTAATATCCTGTGTTTATCATCTACATATATATAAAGTATATACAAATTAAATAATTGCTATATAAAAATAAAAAAATATATAAAAATCTCAAAAACCTTAATTTAATTGGGTTTCTTTGCTTTACAAAACTTAATATTATACGTTTTGTAATTTATTTTGTTTATTTTTTATAAATTTTTTACGCTTAATTAAGTCCACAAATGCTTCAAGACGCGTAATATAACCTGCTCTGCCTGATTGTTCGTCCATTATAAGGGTTAAAATGGGGATGTCGCAATTTTCCCGCATAGCGGGGAATATATTTTGAGACATAATCTCGGGCATACAGGTAAAAGGACTTATGTGTATAATGCCGTCCACACCGCGTTCATTTGCATACGCAACATCGCTAACCGATTCTAATGCGTCACCGCCAATATCACGGCTTAAATATGGTTTTGCCATTCTAAACGCACGCTCTAAATGAGTTTCTCCTTTTTTAAACCATTTGGGAATTATTGCATCTTTTAAAAACCCCGAAACCGTTAAACTTCTTCGTGTTTGTACCCCTAACTTTCCGAGTTCTTTTTCTATATTTTGATTTGAAAAGGTATCTTGAACAAGGAAAATCTCACCTGTTATATCAACATTAACAATTTCTCTCGTTAAATCAATAGGAGTTTGTTTAATAAGTGCTGCTGCTTCTTTTTCGGCTTTTTTCAACTCTTTAACATTTTGCGCGTCTAAAATTATGGCAAGAGCGTTATTATAGTATTTTTCAGCCGTGCCAAATTCTTTTTCTCTTGCACGGTAATAAGAAAATAAATTTTCAATTCTGTCTAAAACGAACATTTTTCTGACGGCAATATTTATTGCTTTAATTAAAATTATAGGATTTTTAATTCCCGTTAAATTAATTAAAAAATTATACATTCCCTTGAAACCGTCATATAATTGCAGTTCTATATATTTTGAGCCGTAGCCCAAATCTTTTAAAACATTTCTAATGCTTTGTCCGTACTCTCCAAGCCTGCAAATACCGGGGGAAGATATCATCGCCACATAGTCAACATCCTTTTCCAATGCCTGCAAGAAATTACCGAGTATTAACTTATACGGCAGGCAAATAGAATCGGGACTGTATTTTGTTGCAAGCTCCAAGGTTTTTTTGCTTGTATAAGGCGGTATAAAAGGCTCTACACCGAGTTTTTTCAATGCAGATGCCCACGCTATATATACATTACCCATGTGAGGGAATGCAACTTTAATCGGATGTTCTTTTTTCATCGCATTGATTATACTTTCAATAAATATCCGCCGTTATCCGCGTTTTGAAGTATATCTTCATTTAATTTGCTTCTGAGATTTTTTATATATTTATATACATAATCTCTCGGCAAATCAAGTATTTTCGCCAAATCTCTTGCATAAACAATAGTGTTTACGTTTTCAAGAAAATGGTCAAAAACTAATTGTTCACGTGCGGTCAAAGGTTTTTTAAATGAATAATTTATATCACTGCTTTTAACAACCTGTTGTTTAACTGCTTCCTTTTTAGCAGATACCGCAGGTTTTTTCTCTTGTTGAGATTTTTTTACTGCAGGTTTTACTTCTTTTTTCTCTGTTAATTCTTTTTCTTTATTAAATGATTTTATAGCCAGTGTTTGTATTTTTTCGGTTCTTGGAATATAACTTTCAACCGACATTGAATTTAATGATCTGAACATTACACTATCCACAAGGCTGTCATCATGTTTTTCTTCTTGTATTACTTTCCCTAATCTTGCCGCATATTCTTCCAGCGTAATTTTTTCTAATGAGCTTCTCCATTTACGTATTTCTTCTTTGCTCAAATATTCGGGCATACCAAAAATCTCCTTGACTCTAAATCATAAACTGTTTGGGGATTAATTTATATTAATCTCATCTACAATTCAAATTTATCACAAATTTTAATTAAAATCTTAAAATATAAAAAAAGTTTTACAAATCCGTTTTTTACACTCATTCTTATGAGAAGAAATGTCCTCTTTTGGAATTTAAAGTTATATTATCAAAAGAATACAATCTTGCAGGACGTTTTGAGCCTATTTTTGTATATTCGTTTAATTCTTTTAAAACTGCGCCTGTTAATACTTTTTTTCTGAAATTTCTTTTATCAAGTTTCATATCAAGTATTAATTCATAGGATTTTTGCAATTCCGTTAAAGTGAATTTTTCGGGTAAAAGCTGAAATGCTATCGGGCAGAATTCCAAACGCTCGCGCATTCTTTTTATTGAATACTCAATAATTTCTTTATGGTCATAAGCCAAGCTCGGAAGATTATAGACTTCATGCCATTGAACTTCCGTAATACCTTGAGAATTATCAAAAGATAATTTTATATCATCGCTTCTAATCAACGCAAAATAAGCGCAGGTAATAACCCTGGAACCGGGGTATCTTAAAGGGTCGCCAAAGGTATAGAGCTGTTCAAGATAAATATTATCAACATTAGTTTTCTCTTTTAATATTCTTAATGCAGCTGCGTCTAAGTTTTCGGATAATCTGATAAAACCGCCCGGGATTGCCCATCTGCCCTTAAACGGTTCATTCGCACGTTTTACCAGTAATACCTGTAACTTATTATCTTTTATTGTAAAAATGACTACGTCGGTGGTTATTTCGTGCGTCTTTATCTCTTGAAACATCTCTTCTTAAATTCCTTGACTTGCTAAATATTCGTATAATATTGCTTCTTGTTCGCGTCTGAAATCTTCTTCCGTAAAGTTAATTTTTTGCATTGAATTCTTAGCTGAAGCTATGGCAGGGTCGGGATTAACTTTCAAATGTTTATAATTTTTCATAATTGAAGCAACAAATTTTCGTGTTTCCGCAAACGGAGGAACACCATTATACTTCTTAACATTTCCGGGGCCTGCATTATAAGCAGCTAAAGCCAGCTCCATTGACCCGAACATTTTATACATCATTTTATAATATGCTATTCCGCCTTTTATGTTTTCTTGAACATGATAAGGGTTATATCCCATTCTTTTAGCGGTATTCGGCATTAATTGGAATACCCCGACAGCACCGTATCTGCTTTTTTTATCGTGGCAAAATCCCGATTCTGCCTTTGCTATGCTTAATGCAATAGCAGGATCAATCCCCATTTCATTTGAATGTTTTACGATTAATTCCTTGATTGTAAGTGTTGAAACAGCATCTGCTATTGATTGTTGGGGGATATTAATCATTGCAATTAATGCAAATATTATACTTATTATTACTTTTCGAGCCATGTATAAATCCTCAGTGATTATTTATCACGGTTTTGAATTGTGTTATTAAAATTTTATTACGTAAAAATAAAATTTCAACCTTTACCATGATACATACTGAAAATTTTAAGATTTGAATTCTAATCTAAAAGTTCTTCAAGCAGTTTTGCGTCAGATGAAGTTTTATTAATATCAAACTTAACATTTTTACGCATGTAAGTTCTGAGCGCCTCACGGATAAGTTCACTGCGCGAACGCTGCTCATTTTCGGCAACTTCATCTATCTTGTTTAAAAATTTATCAGGTATTGAAAGTAACACTTTTGCCATATCTTTTCTCCTATATATATTATATACTATTAATTAAAATATTAAAAGAGGAGAAAATTATGGATAATTTAAGAAAAGAACATAAATTAATTGATATATTCTGTACTCTGGCGCAAATCCCGTCACCGTCTTTAAAAGAGCAGAAAGTAACAGAGAAAATTTTATCAATATTTAAAGAAAACGGAATAACGGCATGGCTTGATAAATATGAAAATGTCAGAGCTAAAGTTGAAGCAACCGATACAAGTAAAAAACCTCTGCTTTTAAGCGCACACATGGATGTGGTAGGTGATGACTCTCCGATAAATATAAAACTTAACGGAAATATCATTGAAACGGATAAAACAAGAACTTTAGGCGCAGACGATAAAGCGGGAGTTGCTGCCGCTATATTGCTTGCAATTGAGCTTAAAAATAATAAAGAACTTAAACATGGCGGACTTGAAATTATGTTCACCCGCGATGAAGAACAAAATATGACAGGTATTCATAACGCCGAATTAAATACAATTGAGTCAGAGCATGTACTTGTTTTGGATGCCGATAAATTAGGGCAGGTTCAAATTTCTGGCGCAAGTTATACTAAACTTGTTGTGAATGTTGCGGCACTAAAGGGCGGACACTCGGGTATAGATATTGACGATAAAACAAGACTAAATGCCGCTAAACTATTAGCCGAGCTCGTTAACGATATTCCGCAGGGAGTATACAAAAAAGATGAATTCGGTGTTATTACTTCAATTAATCTCGGCGTAATAATCGGCGGAGGTATTGAAACAGCTGTTGATAGTATTAAACATTCTGATATATCGAGTAATAAATATCTTGATACCGTCATTGAAAAAGCGGTAACAAATGTTATTAACACTAAAGCAGGTGCAGCTTATTCAATAAGAAGTTCAAGCAGAGAGTTTGAAAATAATCTTATTAACGAAATAAAAGAAATTGTTAATAATTTTAATAAAAAATATTCGGGTTTAGCAAAAGCAGATGCAGAAACCTCCGAACATCTGCCCCCGTTTGAAAAAAGTAATGATGAAACATTAGTTAATACCGCAAAAAAAACAGGCGAAACTTTAAATATGCAGCTTGATATTTCATCATTCCACGCAGGAGCCGAAACTCATATTTATGCAAACAATAAAAATAAATTCGGAAATACTTTTAAACCGGTATTAATCGGCATGGCAAATGTCTATAATATGCACTCCGCAAATGAACAAATTGATTATGTAACTTATTTAAAAGGCTACGAATTTTTAAAAGAATTCTTTAAACAATTTAATAAAAATTAAGCATGGTACTTGAAATATTATTTTCTTCTTATTAATATTATATTCAAGACTTACCCACCACCAAGTCACAAAATAAAAAAGGAAAAGAGAATGGCAATTAACTTAAAAAACAAGTCCGAAATTATTGAAAAATACGGTAAAAATGCAAAGGATACAGGAAGCGTTGAAACCCAAATCGCTTTACTGACAGAAAAAATAACAGAATTAACAGAACACTTAAAAACAAATCAAAAGGATTATCAAGGAAGAAGAGGTCTTTTAATGATGGTAGGAAGAAGAAAAAGACTGTTATCCTACTTAAAAGATAAAAATCTTGATGATTACAGAAAATTGATAAAAGCATTAAAAATAAGAGAAACAAAATAAATAAAAAAACCGCTAAAAGCGGTTTTTTTATTTATTTGATTTAAAATTATTTTAAGGGTAAAATTATCAAAAAGGTTAGAAAAATCCAAGAAAGAGAGCTAAAATGAGTTCAAAAAAATACCTATTTACATCAGAATCAGTAACGGAAGGGCATCCCGATAAGGTTTGCGACCAAATATCGGACGCAATTTTGGATGAATTTCTTACAAAAGATTCAAAATCAAGAGTAGCAGCTGAAACCTCCGTAACAACAGGTATGGTTCTGGTTTCAGGTGAAATTACATCGTCATGCTATGTTGATATTGCTCATGTTGTAAGGTCAACAATAGAAAATATCGGTTACACAGGGAAATCCTCAGGCGGGTTTGACAGCAAAACATGCGCCGTTTTAACAAGTATAGATGAACAATCAACCGATATAGCCGGCGGGGTTAATAAAGCGTATGAAACAAGAGATAATAATGCGGCAGTATCAAGCGACGAAACAAATAATCTTGGCGCAGGCGACCAGGGTATTATGTTCGGTTTTGCCTGCAATGAAACTCCCGAGCTTATGCCGCTTCCAATCAGCCTTGCACATAAACTTTCATACAGACTTGCACAGGCAAGAAAACAAGGGATTATTCCTTATTTAAGACCCGACGGTAAATCACAAGTTACGGTTGAATATGAAAATGATAAACCCGTCAGAATTGATACCGTTGTTATTTCAACTCAACATGACGAAGAAATAAACGGGATTACAGATAATGCTAAAATTCAAGAAATCATTAAAAACGACGTCATTGAACATGTAATAAATTATGTATTTGCAAAAGAAGAATTAAAGCCCGACAGTTCTACAAAATATTTAATTAATCCGTCGGGAAGATTTGTAATAGGCGGGCCGCAGGGTGACGCAGGGTTAACAGGCAGAAAAATTATAGTAGATACATACGGCGGTTATTCAAGACACGGCGGCGGTGCATTCTCAGGTAAAGACCCGACTAAAGTGGACAGAAGCGCAGCTTATGCGGCAAGATATGTAGCTAAGAACATTGTTGCTGCAGGATTAGCTGATAAATGCGAAATAGAACTCGCTTATGCAATCGGTGTTGCAGAACCTGTTTCTATATATGTTGAAACTTTCGGAACGGGTAAAATCGCTGATGACGATATCATGATGTTAATTCAAAAGAACTTTGATTTAAGACCTATAGCAATTATTAATAAATTTGATTTAAGAAACCTGCCTAAGAAAAACGGCGGTAAATTCTATCAAAGACTTGCAGCATACGGACACCTCGGAAGAACCGATTTTGATGTACCGTGGGAACATACCGATAAAGCTCAATTGCTTAAAGAACAAGCCGCAAGTTTAGCTGTAGGTGTTTAAAAACTAAAATAATTAAAATAAAAAGAAGAAAAGATTATTTCTTTTCTTCTTTTTTTATAAACTCTATTTCCTCAGCTTTAGTTTTTAATTTACCTTTTAATTTTTCTTTTAAAATTTTCTCAAAATACCCGCTGAATTTTTCTGACGGAGTAAATCCAAGTGCTATAAGGTCATTTCCTGTTGTTAAAACTTTAATTTCCTTTAATTCGGTTACATATTTTTCAATATCTTTATCTCCCGTAATTAAAAAATAAACAACAAGAGAAAGTTTGTTTACCTTTGAAAAAGAATTATAAATATCAAAATTATTACCGTTAGGCTTATTTATAATTAAATTTCTTACTTCATTAATAACTTTTTGCTCAAATGAGGATATATTAAGCCGCGCAACAGAATAATTTGAATTAACCAAAAGTAAAGACAAATAAATAATCCATAAATCATCTTTACTAAAAAGATTTATTATAAAATCCGCTTTTAGTCTTTCAAAATCCGCATTCACCAACGGATTATCACATATTAACTTATACGCATTTGTATCAATTAAATATGAATATACTTTTTTATCTTCAATATTAAAATACTGATACAGTTCATTTTTTATTCGCTCAAGAGGCATTGATTTATCAACATCCGAAAGATAATTTTGCATAAGGTTATAAGTATTATTATCAATATCAAAATTAAATCGGATTTTAAATTTTAAAGCCCTTACAATTCTTGACGGGTCATCAATAAAACTTTTATTATGCAAAATTCTTATTTTTTTCTTAATAATATCATCATAACCGCCGCAAAAATCAATAAGTTCAAATCTTTGAGATTTATTTAATCCCAAAGCAAGAGTATTAATTGTAAAATCGCGCCTTTTTATATCTTCTTCAAGACAACAGCCAAAATTATATGCAATAGGCAGAACTCCCGATTTTTCATATTTTTCTTGCCGTGTGGAAGCAAAATCAATAATAACTCCTAACGGAAATTCTACTTTTGCCGTTCTCAAATTTTCTTGAACCGCAATAATTTTAGAGGAAAATTTGTTTGCAAGAAAATCCGCAAATTCAACCGCATCGCCTTGAACAGCTATATCTATATCTTTAATTGGATTTTTAAGAATTAAATCACGAACAATGCCGCCGATTAAAAATATTTGAATGCCAAAATCATCCGCAGCTTTTGCCGCAAGCATAATAGCCGATTTATAATTTTCACTTAACAAATCATTAAATTCTTTATCCAAAAAAATTGACATATTTTCTCTTTTTTTATGGACATATTCTAACATTTGAAAAGTAAACGCGTCAAATTAATTATTTAAACTCTTTAAACACAGAGCTCAACTTATTCTGCATTTGAGCAAGATACTCAATATCAAGTTTCTCATTACCATTCACTTTATCCGCCATTTTTTTACCCTCTTTTCTTCTGGCTTCAACTTGTTTGGTAATAAATATGTTTAATTTAGAAATACCAATACCTAAAACAAGCCCCGAATATAAGTAACCTGCGATTTGTGAACCTGCAATTTTAAATATTTTTGTTTTAACATCCTTATCAGCAATTTTAAATAAATCAGCAAATTTCATCATTTTGCCGTTTTCAACAATATTTTTAGCAGCGGGCATAAGCACCTCATCATAAGATTTAACTGAAGCCTTAGTGAGCCAATCCCACGCATATTTTAATCCTTTTTTACCTGTTTGTGCAACTGGATTATTAATTAAATCTTTACCGCCTATGCCTCTTGCAAACAGTTTTGAAACCACACCGCCCAAAATGAGCCAGTTGGTAAAACCGAGAGTATCTTTTATAACTCCCTCTCTTAATTCATTTTGATCTCTTGCAGCTAAAAATCTTGAGCCGATAGTAAGCCCGTATATTAACTTATATTGGTTAATTGAGGGGATTTTACTGTTAAATTGCAAATTAGATAATAACGATTTCGGATTTCCTATAGTGCTTATGGCAAACATTGGGAATGCAATACCCAGTGCCGTTTTCAACATTTTAAAGCCTTTTGATTTATTAGCTTTTTTATTTTCAACACCAACAAATCCGTCCTGCCCGGTACGTTTTTTTGTTAAATATCTGTTTAACGGCTGAATACACATACACATTAATGCACTAATTCCAACACCTAAAACAGTAGTAATTTTCTTATTTCGGGACAGAGCTTTTACGAAATCCGGTAATTTTTCTGCTGTTTTATTTTTAAATGAGTTAGAAAGTGAAACGGCATTATCTATAAGCTCCCCAAGACCTGCACTAATACCTTTACTTAAAACATTTTGAGCCTCGTCTTTAACGGGACTGAGTTTAAATGCGGCTTGAGCACCCGTGTCTTTAATAATTTGAGCATTAATTAATTGTTTTAAATTTTTAACTTCTTTAAACAGCTGCTTTTGGGCATTTCCGTTTGAAGAACCCAATTCAGCCGTTTTTTCTGCAAGTTTAACAAGGTTATTTTTTATTGCCTCTTTTGATTCCGCAGAAATTGTTTTCCAACTTTCACCGTTTAAACCTTTAATATTTTCCAAAAAAGCCGTGAAAAATTTGTCGGAAGACCCACCGGATTGTTTCCAAAGTTCTGACATATTTTTAATTGTATCGGCATTAGCAAAAATATTCTGAGCTTTTATACCGTTAACTCGGTTAAATTTACCTGAAATTAAACAGCCTGCGGCAAGTCCGATTAAACCGACACAAGCATCAATCAAACAGCTGGCGCCCTCTCTGAAAGCAGCTTCTATTCCGGATTGTGTACCTCTGTTTTTGAATTCAATCACTGTTCTCGGAATAACCATAGAACATAAATCAACAACACTCGCTCCTAAAGCCGGACTTTGATTTATACCTCTCAAAATTCCGATAACAGGACCTTTAAATGATTGTTCTTTTTTTGGTATATTATTTTTAACTTCTATTGTCGGCTGTTTTATTGCTTGTATCATATATTTGAGTCTTTTCCCTAATCTTAAAATCGGTAAAATTTTTTTTTGCCATGCTCGTTAAATAACTTTTTAAATTACCAATTCCTTTAAGTCATTGACATACCGTTTACCATTGTAGCAAAACATTATTCGAATTGTAACAATATTGTATTTTTTCTTTACATATCAAAAAAAATTATTAAAGTTTTATCAGCATTCTGCCGATATACTTTTTAAGGAAATACATATATGACTAATAATAACTTTATATCAAATAACCCTTTCGGAATTAATATCGCAATCCCGAAAAAAACCATACAGGAAGTCCAGAAAGTAGTTAAAGAGGAAATTGAAAATATTTCCGTAAATCCGTTTTTAAATTACCTTGAGGAAAATGATAAAGTTTTCTCGGGAGAAATAGCAAGGGAAATTAACAATTATAATGCACAAATATATGCACTCGGACAGGTAATGCGCGAGGGACAGCCGACATCTACATTTAATATTAAGATGTAGTGTTTGTTTGATGAACAAACTTTTAATTAGCTTAGCAAGTGCCCTGCGGACTGCAGTGGCAGCTTTAAAGTTAGTCTGACTTATTATATTTGAACTCAACTTGAAACCCGCTCTGCGGGCGCAAAAAAAAGGTCGCATCGCGACCACAGTCTTGTTATGGAGAAAAGGAGTGAAGGAAAATAAGTAATAAAGAAATTTGACTTATTATTACTATTCCCAGTCTATAATATATATAACGTATATATTTTTTATATATTAATTTTCTTAACAAAAAAAGAACCCTTTTAAGGGTTCTTTTTTATAATGTTTTTCTGTTTTATTTTGCAGATTTTGCAGTCTCAACAATGATAGAAAAAGCTTCGGGCTCATTTACCGCTAAATCAGCAAGCATTTTTCTGTTAACAGTTATTTGAGATTTTTTAAGTGCATTCATAAACTTAGAATAGCTAATTCCTTGTTGTCTAACTGCTGCATTAATTCTAACAATCCAAAGACGACGCATATTTCTTTTTAAGTGACGTCTATCTCTGTATTGATATTTAAGTTTTTTCATAACGGCAGTATTTGCCACTTTAAAAATTCTGCTTCTTGCGCCTTTAAAGCCTTTAGCTAATTTTAATATTTTCTTATGTCTTTTTCTTAAGACGTTACCACGTTTAACTCTCATAATTCATTCCTTTCTTCATTAATTAGATTTTCTGCACTTCGCATAGGGAAGTTCTTTAAGTACCAAGTTTCTGTGTGTATCAGAAACTTCAATCATAGAAGAAAGTTTCCTTTTTCTTGATGCACTTTTGTGCTGAAGTAAGTGGCCTTTACCTGCTTTTCTTCTTAAAATTTTACCGCCGGCAGTAATTTTATACCTTTTAGCACCACTGCGGTGTGTTTTCATTTTAGGCATAGTTTTCTCCTTTTTTAATTGACTTACAAAACGGTCGATTATGCGACATGCCTCCGCATTCTCAAACCTTATAATTTTATTTTAAAACAAACATATCTCAATGCAAGCAGATTTACGGAGCTAAAATAGTAACAACATTTCTTCCGTCCATGGAGGGTTTCTTTTCAACAGTCATTTTTTCTCCCTCAAGGTCGGCTAAAAATCTGTTTGCCAGATCATAAGCAAGATGAGAGTGCTGCATTTCTCTGCCTCTCAGCATTACAACTACTTTAACTTTATTTCCTTTTGCTATAAACTTTTTAATACTGTTAATTTTGACGTTATAATCATTAACATCAATCTTATATCTTACTTTTACTTCTTTAATATCAACGGTATGTTGTTTTTTCTTAGATTCTTTAGCCCGTTTTTCAACTTCATAACGGTATTTTCCGTAATCTAAAATCTTAGCAACAGGAGGGGCTTGATTAGGAGAAACAATAACTAAATCCAGACCTTTATCTTCCGCCATTAAAAGAGCTTTTGATGTTGCAACTACTCCGTGGTTATTACCTTCATCATCAATCAATCTAACCTCTTTAGCTCTTATATTTTTGTTTAAAAGCTCATTAGGTCTGCCATTTTCTCTGCTAATTTTTCTATCCTCCTAATTTGTAACGCTATCATTGTATCAGATAAGGTTTAACTTTGCAAATATCAAAAAGAGCAATCATTAGATTGCTCTTTATAATATTTTTATTTTTAAATATTAAAAAACCTGTTCCCATAATGCTTTTCTATCAGCAACTTCTCTCAGATAATTTTGTGAAATTACAAGATTTCCATTTTCATCATAAATCACAGGATCAGCTGCAAATGAATTATATGTATTAAAATTTATTTTTCCGTCAGATGTTCCGTCCGGAGCATCAAAATAATCAGCCATCAAAAATTGAGATGCGAACTCATCGGCTTGAATACCGTCTTTATCATTCATAAGGAACCCTTCATATAATATAGACAATATTGCCTTTTGGTTATTTTCCAATATTTCTGCAGTTTCAAGATTATATTCATATCCTAACGCTTCAACATATTCTTTATCAAAACTCATACCGGACATTCCTAATGCTATAAATTCATCTTTATCTAAGGATTTATCTCCATCTGCATCATATTTATTAATATATTCTTGAGAAAAATCATTTAATTTAGAAAAGTAGTCATCACTATTACCCTTTTCATAATCAAACATTTTAAAATCTTCTATTTCTTCGCCGAATAAGAATTTTACAGCATTTTCGGGTGAATTCCATTTTTCAAATTCATCAACCTTTAAAGCGGATTCATTAATGTCTGCTGATTCTTCATCTTCATATAACCCTGAAAGAATTAGGGTTTTACCTGCATATATTAAATTTACATTGCTAATATCATTATCCTTAGCAATTTCTTGTATTTTATTTGATATTTCCGACCTATTTGTAAAACCGTATTGCTTTTTAACAATACCCCAAAGAGAATCACCTTTTTGTATTTCATATGTTTTAGGTTCTTGACTAACTGTTGGTTCAGATTTAGTATCAACATCAGCTGCTTTTAAAGAATAAGAGCTTGAATTACTATTACCATCGGTAAAAGAAGTAAAGTAATATTGTGAATTTAATTCTATAGTCATAATATCCTCTTTCATTTGTGTATATAATATATAAAAAATATATAAATCCTAAATTGACAGTTATTTTTATTTGTTTACAAAATTTAACAAAAAAAAATAAAAAACAGTTGAATATTAATTATGTTTTATTTAGAATTACAAACGAAGCCGTAGAAAGTCGGGAAGCACAAGTAAGCACAAAACAAGTACACAGCTTTTAAAAACTCACCCGGCCGAGGATAAAATATATTTCAAGTCAATTTTAGGATTGGTTTTTATATTGGTTCTTGTAAATTTACGGTTAAAACGTAAATTTTTTACGTTTATAGGTCGATATAAAACAAACAAATGAGGAGCTAAAAATGTCAACAAAAGCCTTTAAACAAGAAAAAATTGAAGCTATGAAAGAAAATTTTTCAAAGGCTAAAGTTGCAGTTGTTACCGAATACAGAGGATTAACCGTAGAAGAAATAACAAATCTTCGCCGTAATCTTCAAAAAGAAAACAACGACTATATGGTAACAAAAAACACTTTAGCGAAAGTAGCTTCAAAAGGAACTCAATTTGAAGTTCTTTCTGAAACTTTAAAAGGACCTGTTGCAATTGCATTTGGTTTCCAAGACGAGGTAGCACCTGCAAAGATTTTAACTAAATTCATAAAAGATGTAAAAAAAGGTGAAATCATAGCATCAGTACTCGACGGAAAACTATTAAGTGCAAAAGAAACAGAAGTACTTGCAAATCTTCCTTCAAAAGAAGAATTATATGCGAAAATACTTGGCAGCATAAACTCACCTGCTACAGGTATAGTTGGAGCTGTTAATGCAGTAATGAGCAGTTTAGTAAGAGCAATGGATCAAGTTGCTAAACAAAAAACAGCATAGTGAAATTGCAAAAGAGTAACAATCAGTAAAGTATTAAAAACAATTAAAAGGAGAAATAAAATGAGTGTAGAAGCAATTTTAGAATCAATTGAAAAATTAACATTAATTGAAGCAGCAGAATTAGTAAAAGCAATGGAAGAAAAATTTGGCGTATCAGCAGCAGCTCCCGTAGCTGTAGCAGCTGCAGCAGCACCAGCAGCAGGTGCAGCAGCAGGCGCTGAAGAAGCATCAGAAGTTACTGTTGTATTAGCATCAGCAGGCGCTAATAAAATCGCTGTTCTTAAAGAAGTTAGAGCTATCACAGGTTTAGGCTTAAAAGAAGCTAAAGATTTAGTAGACGGAGCTCCAAAACCATTAAAAGAAGGCGTTAAGAAAGAAGACGCTGAAGCTATGAAAAAACAACTTGAAGCAGCAGGCGCTACAGTTGAATTGAAATAGCGAAATTTCGTGCGAACGAAGTTCGATTTGCGAAAGCCGCAGTGAGGACAGCCGAAGGCGAACGAACGACAGGCTTGAGCGAAAGAAATTTCAAGACAGCGGTTTTTGTGTAAGGCGAAGCCGAACGAAGTAAGCGAGCCTGAAGCACTGAGGCAGAAAGTTTGCGACAGCGTAGCGAAGCAAACAACTCTGCCGAAATGGAACAAAAACCAAGACAGCGCCCGCAGAGCGGGTTTCAAGTTGGGCTCAATATAATAAGTCAGACCAACTTTGAAGCTGCCGCTGCAGCCGAGCCCGAGGGAACAACAATTAGACCGAGTACAAAAAACAAAACAAAAAAGAGATTGCAAAATGCAGTCTCTTTTTTATTACCTTAAAGACCTAATTCCTACTTATTTTTTCAACTATTCTTTTAAGTAATATTCAAATTGTAATATCTGTTTAATACTTATTCCGGTACTAAGTTATAACGGAGAAGAAAAATGAAAAAAATTTATCTACTGATTTTATCCATTGCGTGTTTAAGTGCAATGAGTGTTTATGCTGAAAGCCCATGTGACAGTGAAATGGGGATGAAGCAAAATTCGATGTACGGCACTCAAAAACAATATTCAAACCAATATCACAAACCAAATTGCAGATGTAAAAACCGCACATACAAAAAAGCAGATGCCTGTGCGAAATCTTGTGAATCACTGCCGCCTGAGCCCGAATATACTTGTTCTACTCCTTGCAGCGGATTTTTATGCACGGGCAGAGAAGCTGATACATTATTTAAGTGTATGAATTTAAGCGAAACTCAAATATGCAACGCTAAAAAAATTAATGATAAATACCAGCAGGAAATTTTGAGTTTAAATGAAAGAATACAATGCGAACATGAAAAATATTATCAATTAAAAAACAGTTGTGCAAAATTCGGTGAAAGACACAAGCAAAAACGTCTTGTTAAAAAATTAGAAAAGAAAAGAAAAGACATTTGCAAGTGTTATGAAAAACAATTTGAAGCGACACTTTCCGATATGCAGAGAAAAGCATACAGAAAAGCAAAAAAATAAAAGAGTTCAAATGAACTCTTTTTTTTAAAAAAAATAATTCAAACAAAGGGTTTACTTTCCCGAAAAAATTATTAATATGTAAATACGGCGAATTATAAAAAGGAGCTACATATGAGCATATTAAACGGACAATCACTTTTGGCAAGTGCAATGGCAGGATTAACAAATACATATTCAACACTAATGAGCGCACACAGCTCATCGGGTAAAGGTTTAACACTTGAGGATTTATCCAATGTTTCATCATCAACAATGTTAACATTAGGCGGGAATTACTCATTTTTGCAATATTTAACAACAAATTTTGCTTCTTTAGACAAAGACGGAGACGGAGAAATTACGGGTAATGACCTCAACAATCTTATGACCACGATGCAGTCAAAGGGTTTAACATATAACGAAATCCAAGCATTATGCTGTAACGGGAACGCTGATAATTCATTGTTATCGACAGTCTTAGCTTATTTTAATAAAATAGATGCAAACGGTGACGGACGTGTTACAAGTGAAGAAATAACAAAATTTTCTTATGATTGCCAAAGATATGATGTTGAAGCAAAATACAAATCATTCAAAGCATCCTCAACAAGTTTATATTACAGTGACGGAGTTGAAGATGACTTAACCAGCGTACTTGATACTTTGCAGCCAAATCTAAATTCAAAAACAAACTCTTAGTTTAAAAAATTATTTATATTCATTTCTGAGTTTTTCTAAAGTTGCATTTAAAATTGTAGAACTTGTACCTTTGGTATAGGGGAAATATACAACTCTAACACCCACTGTTTTAAATTTTTCTTCCATTTCTTGCCAACTGGGAGAATTATACCAATCGTCGCCTACAAACAAAATATCAAAATGCAATTTTTCCCATACTTTGAATTTATTTAATTCCTCTTGAGGAATTGCGGCATCGACATATTTTATATTTCGTACTATTTCTATTCTTTCTTCAAAAGGAATAACTGCATGTTTATTTTTGTATTCAACCAGTTTATCTACCGAAACACCAACTATTAATTTATCGCACAGTCCTTTTGCATTTTTTAACAAATTCAAATGTCCTATATGAAATAAATCATAGACACCTGAAGTATATCCAATAATAATTTTATCGCTCATTTTTGCTCCTCACTATGCTGCAATCAATCTTCTGTCTTCATAATTAAATAAGCAGATTTCACCCTCCGGACAGGGTTTCATACTATTACCGTTAATCAAATCATTTAATTTTGAAATATTATATTCAAACCAATAGTCAAAGAAAGAATCTTTATTGACACTAAATATAGTTAATTTCTTACACTCAGGCGGAACTTGTATTATATTAGAAAATACCCAATAAGATTGTTCTTCCCCCCCCCCGAAGGATAAGAAAAATAAAGGAGAGATTATATTTATTCCTTTAAAAACAGTATTATTAAAAATTGATTTTAATTTTTTATATTGTTTTAAGGCAATTTCATATAACGAAATAATATTATAAAAAATATTTGTAAATAATAATCTGCACATAAAATATCCAAGTTCAAAACAATACTAACATAAATTCAAAAAATTTCAAAAGTAATATTTTTCCTTTTATTTTTGTTAAATTCTTTCATAATAAAGCATTTAAGATTATTATAATAAATATGATAAAGAGGTTTTTAGTATACATATTCATATATTTTTTAATAACCGTATTGCCTCACACAAACAGCAATATATGGATATCCCAGCCTTTTATATTAAAAGCCTGTGCGCAGGAAGTTTTAAAAATTAACTCAATAAATTTTGATAATTCCGATTCAATAATATTTTTAGGAACATCAGGCGGAAGTGAAGATATAGAAAGTTTCAATATAACAAAAAAAATATTAACCGAACCTAACAGAATAATATTTGATATAGAAAATGCCGTAATAACATTTCCAAACTCTACTTATGAATTAAAAAACAGCAGATTAACGCAGTTAAAAATTGCTCAAAACACTACAAATCCCGATGTTGTAAGAATAGTAATCCAAAATTCAAAAAATTATGACACATCCAAAATCAAAGTTTATAAAATAAAAAATAATATAATTATAAAATTAAGCAATGAAATACCGCTTCAGCAATATTCCACACAAATATATAAAGAAACCAAAAGCAGTTCCGTTGAATATTATGATAAAACAGTGGTAATTCCCGAAGAAAAACAAACAAATGCTTCTGATGAAATATTTAATCAAGTCCAACAGGCATTCAAAAGTGATGAAAAAAGTGAACTTGTAAGACCGAATATAGAGCAAAAGCAGGCAAGGTTAAAATCAAGATTTTTCCTTGATAAAGCGGAAGTTAAAAGCGGAAATTTATTATTATCCGGCATTGGGGTTGTAAATATTGAAAAACCTTTCACTTTAACAGAACCCTCGCGAATAATTTTTGATATGCCAAATACCATAACAGCGCAAGAATTGCGTGAAAAAGAAATAAGATTATCGGAAACCGATACGGCTAAAATCGGTCAATTTACCCCCTCTAAAGCCCGTATTGTAATAAAAACAACTAATCCGCAAGCATATCTGCCTGTTTATTCAAGCACTTTGCAGACAATTTTAATTGCCAACAAAAACAAACTTTCCAATACTTATTTAACCAAATCAATAACGGAATTAACGTATTTTAAAGAACAAAACATTAATGTCTCAACAGATGTTATAAACATAACTTTTTCAAACCCCGTAATTTATTCAATACAAAAAACGGCGGGAAAATTAAATGTAACATTTTATAATTTATTAAACTTTAATACAGCTTCATTTAATGCATTGGCAATAAAAAACAAAACAGGATTTGAAGCGAAACAAACGGGTTCACATATATACACCCTATCATTCCCTATAGACAGCAACACTCTTGTAGACTGTTATGAAACGTTAAATGCGGTTCAACTGAGATTTGTATTTACTCACACTCAGCCTGCAATAAGTGTTGAACCGCAGAAACAAACATCGCAATCAAATGTTTATACAAGCCCTGTTAAAAAAGAGCAAACAATTAACGAAAGCCCATTCGCCGACTTACTTGCACGGCAGAAAAAAGACAGCAATGTTCAACCAAAAAAGAAAACCTCAAAAAAGAAAAAACAGGTAACAAGCAAGATAAAGAACAAAGTTATAATAATAGACCCGGGGCACGGCGGTAATGATACAGGCGCAATGCGCGGTAAAACTCTGGAAAAAGATTTAACGCTTCAAATCGCATTAAAGGTAAGAGAACAACTGCGTGAAAGAGGGTTTAATAAAATAATTATGACAAGAACAGGCGATACAACGGTTTCTTTAGCGCAAAGAGTGGAAACCGCAAACAATAACAATGCCGATATTTATGTCAGCATTCACATAAATGCCAGTGTAAAAAGTGAAATAAACGGGATTGAAACTCATTATTATTCGGAGTCGGGATATCAAGTCGCAAAAATAATGCACAAAGAATTAATGTCAAAAGTAGATGCCGCCGACAGAGGCTTGTTTAAGTCTAAATTTTATGTTATAAACCACACAGAAGCACCTGCGGTTTTATTGGAATTAGGATTTATATCTAATGAAAGTGAACGAAGCGGACTGATATCGGAAAAAAGGCAAACCGAATCCGCTGAAGCTATAGCAGAGGGTATAATAAATTATTTAACGGAGCATTAATCAATGAACAATCAACCAATAGGTATATTTGATTCGGGAGTGGGAGGACTAAGCGTTTTCGCTGAACTCATCAAACTTATGGGTGAAGAAAATTATATCTATTTTGGAGATACAAAAAATCTTCCTTACGGGAACAAATCAAAAGAAGAATTAATAAAAATAAGCAAAAATATATTTGATTTTTTTGAAACAAAAAATGTAAAAGCTGTTGTAATGGCTTGCAATACAACTTCCGCAAACACATATAACGAGCTTAAAAATGAATATAACTATAAAATATATCCGATAGTACAAACGGTATCAAAAGAAATAGCACTGGCTAATTATGACAGAATAGGAGTATTTGCGACACAAGCAACAATAAACTCACACGCATATAAAAGGGAAATCAGAAATTATAATTTAAGAAGTGAAGTTTTTGAAATAGCATGTCCTGCCTGGGCTGATATAGCCGAAAAAAGGCTTCAAAATGAACCCGAAAGCATAGAAGACATTAAATCAAAATTAAATATGATGTTAGAATATAATCCCGATAAAATAATATTAGGCTGTACTCATTATCCTTATTTAATAGGAATATTATCTCATTTTGCGCCGTTGGAATTATTTATAAATCCCGCAAAAATATTTGCACAAAATATATATCAAGATTTAAAGCAATCGGAACTTTTAGGCGGTAAAAAAGAATATGAACCTAAATTTTACGTAAGCTCAAACGCACAGCAATTTAAAATGTCGTCAAAACTGTTTTATGACGTAGAAAATGCACAGGAAATAGAAATTTCAAAATTTCCGATAAAATAATAAAAGCCAAAAATATGGTAAAAAGAGCATAACTCTTGCGGGATTTGATTTAATAAAAAATATCATTAAATAAATTATATGAGAAAGATTGCAGTTTATTTAGTGAGTTTAATAATAATGGCTCTGCCAGTATATTCGCAGGTAATAGAGGGCAATATAAGTATGTCTGACAGAGTGCCGAGTGAATTTTTCGGCGACTGGCAGGTTGTATCCGTCTGCACAAAATCAACAAATAAAGAATATTTTGACGCAACAAGTATGGATATCTGGACTCTGACCCGCAGAGGCGATGTTATAACATTAATGAACCCGCTATCAGGTGCAAGAGCTGATATAACGGTAGATGATGTAAAAGGAAAAACGGTAAAATTTGAAAAGCGTACTTCATATCCCGATGAAGAATCACTTGAAACCCCCATTTTAACGGTAAACGGGGATAATTTTACGGGAGTTGATAAAATAAGTATAAAAACATATAAAAACGGGAAACTTATTAAAGAAGATTACGTCGAATATCAAGTAAAAGGTACTAAGATATCAGGCGCACCGATATCGGGGATTTTAGGAATTAATTAGGAGAGTTAAGGGGAATGGAGAAAGAAAAATTAAATTATGACGTAATAATATTAGGGGCAGGCCCTGCGGGATGTTCTGCCGCCATATACGCGTCAAGAGGAAACTTAAAAACTGCAATACTTGATATAAATATGTTCGGGGGTCAGCCCTCTAATTATCTTGAGATTGAAAATTATCCCGGATTTGAAAAGATATGCGGTTATGAATTAATGGAAAAATTTGAAAATCATACGGATAAATTCGGAGCGGAGAAATTTCCGTTTGTTGAAATTCAAAAAATAAATTTAACGTCCGAGATAAAAGAAATAGAAACTAAAGACAAAATATTTACATCAAAAACAGTAATAATTGCAACCGGAGCGCAGGCAAAAAAATTAAATATCGCGGGAGAAGAAGAATTTAAAGGGCGAGGAGTAAGTTATTGTGCGGTATGTGACGGAGCATTTTACAAGGATAAAGTTGTAACAGTAATAGGCGGAGGCAACTCTGCTCTTGAAGAAGCTATGTATCTGACAAAATTTGCCAAAAAAGTATATATAATGCACAGACGGGATAATTTCAGAGCAGATAAACTTGTATGTTCCCGCGCTTGCAAAAATGAAAAAATTGAATTTATAATGAGTGCAAATCCTTTAGAAATACAAGGTAATAATTGTGTTGAAAAGGTTATATTTAAAGACCAAAAAACAGGTGAAAATAAAGAACTGCCAACAGACGGAGTATTTGTATATATAGGCTATAATCCAAACGTAGAAAGCCTAAACGGGCAAATAGAGCAGACTTCTGACGGATTTATAAAAACGGATATAAACATGCAAACCTCACTTCAAGGAGTATATGCGGCAGGGGATGTAAGAAATACTCCTTTAAGGCAGGTAATAACAGCCGCGTCAGACGGCGCAATTGCAGCTTGCAGTGCTGTAAAATATATTGAATTATGTCAATTGCAAAGCGTAAAATAAATATCTAAATCCTCGTAATTATCGGCACTTATAATATTTTCTAAGTGTTTCAAGTTCTTCAATTGTATCTATTTCTATAATTTGCGACTCTTTTACGGGATTTATTCTTAATTTTAATTTATCCAAATTATTATTTACGACATCGTCCCAGAATAAATTTTCGCAACCTGCCGTATTATAAGTTTTTTCTATTATATCTGATAAAATACAGGCATCTTTTTTAGTAAAATAAGATATACCTGTCATATTATAGCAATTATTTCCTTTTTTCCCGACTCTTGTAATATATCCGTCATCAGACAAGTCAAAAACCCAATCCGACGAATATCCTTTCACCATTTTTCCGAAATAACAGGAACAATGTAAATCAAAGTTAAATATATTAATATCAGAAATAAACAAATCAGCTTCACATATAAAACAATCCGACTTTTTCAATTCATCTTTTGCATAAAAAATTGACGAAATATTATTAGCCTTTTCATAATCGGGATTTTCTATTATTGATACATTTTTATATTTATAAAGCAAAAAATTAAATTGTACGCCCAAATACCCGACAACAATATAAATATTTTTAACATTATGTTCCGATAATCCGTTAATAACAGTTTCTATCAACGGAATATTATTTACTTTTATTAAAGGTTTGGGGATTTTCTCCGTTAAAGGACGCATCCTCATTCCAAGCCCGGACGCCATTATTATTGCATTTGTCATTATTTATGCTTCCCGTTTATACAAATAACAGTTAAATACATATTCGTTATTCCAATATCCTTCCATTTTAGATTTTGTAAATTTTATATTCATATCATGTTTTTTTGCGAATTGAATAAAATATTCTTTCGAATAAAATAACTTATTCAAATCTTTATATTTTATTTCATAATCTTCAATGTTAGCCTTTCTGAAATTTATAAAATCTTCTTTTTTTTCAATGTCATGTATGTCTATTAAACCTATAACATATTGCGCTTTAATAAATAATTTTTCTAAAACCGTATTTGCGTAAGTATAATCGGGGAAATAAGAAAATACGCTGTTAGATAAAACCGCATCATATTTAGGCATTTTGGGCACATCAACAGCCTCAATACATTGCAAATCGGAAGATTTTAGAATTTTTTTTGCAATTTTGATTAAACTGCTTGAATAATCCCCCCCCCGACAATTTTGTTTTCCTGTTGAAAAAGAAACAGATTAGCCCCGCTTCCGCACCCTATTTCATAAATACTTTTTATTTTTGAAAAATCCTTATCTTTAAAATATAGTGAAAAATTTTGTTTTATATCTTCATATTGATTAATCAGAGCATTAATGCTTAGTCCGCCGTTTATTACGTCAAACCCGTTAGCCCTTTTTAACTCTGCAAATATTTTTCTTATCTCATTTGATGACAATATTTCACTGTCGGCAGTTCTTTTATTCCATATTTCAAGCCAAGTACTCATTATAATCCTCACAATTCATCAATCAAAGAAATAATATCTTTAATAGGCATTAATCTTTCATCAGCTTCTTTTGCTCTGTGATATTTCAAAATATCCTTTGCAACACTTTCCATAGCAGGGAATGCTGCACGCGTTAATTGATTGGCATAAATTACAATATTTATGCCATGTTCAGCAAGTTCTGCTTCCGTAATTTCATTAAAGGAAGTCGGCACAACAACTATTGGAGTTGTTTTATTTTCTTTTCTAAACAAATCACAAAATTCCAAGATTTCAGCAGGGTCTTTTTTCCTTGAATGAATCATTATACCGTCCGCACCTGCTTTGACATAAGCCCTTGCACGCGTTAAAGCATCTGCCATTCCCATTTCCAGTATTAAACTTTCTATTCTTGCTATTATCATAAAATCGGATGTTAATTGAACTTTTTTACCTGCTTTAATTTTTTCGCAAAAATGCTCAATACTGTCTTGACTTTGATTTACTTCGGTACCAAACAATGAGTTTTTCTTTAAACCTGTTTTATCCTCAATAATAACAGCAGAAACTCCCATTCTTTCAAGCGAACGAACCGTGTAAACAAAATGCTCGATAAGTCCGCCGGTATCGCCGTCAAATATAACGGGTTTTGTTGTAACTTCCATAACATCCGATATTGTTCTAAATCTTGATGTCATATCTACAAGTTCAATATCAGGTTTACCTTTTGCGGTCGAATCACATAATGACGAAATCCACATTGCGTCAAATTGATCAATTTTACCGTCATTCTCAACAATTGTCTTTTCTGCAATTAATCCCGTCAAACCGCTGTGGACTTCAATTGTTTTTACTATATCCCTTAACTTAATAAGCTCTTTAAGCTGCTTTCTTCTGTACTCGGGCATCATTAATTTTTCTCTTATCTGAGCGGTTATATGATTTATATTATCACTGCAGGTATAAGGTACTTCTATAACTTCTCCGCCGGTTTCTTTCATAAGTTTTATACAATTATCACGAATTGCTTTCATAGCGCCTGTTTTCCAATTATCACCATGAATAATGTAATCAGGTGCAATTTGTTTTACTATGTTATCGTACATTACTTCATTTTGAACTATCACTTGAGCTATGCCCGGAATATTTTTAACCAAATTTAACCGTTCATTAAAATCAATAGTCGGAAATTTATTAAAATGTACTAAAGCCTCATCACACAAAACGCCGACAATAACTTCACCGTATTTTTGCGCCTCTCTTATTATGTTTAAATGCCCCTCATGAATAACATCGGTACAAAAACAGGTATAAACTTTTTTCATTAATTTCCTCCTTTGTAAATTACCGGAATTGAAATATTATTAGAAATTAATGCTTCTTTAAATACTTTAAAAAAGTTCTTAATATCATTTTCGTCAATTGCTCCGAGGGAACATAATCTGAAAGTATTAAGTGAGGAAATTTTCCCGGGGTATATCGTAAAACCGCGATTATAACAATAATCATGTATATTTTCAAAATTCCAGTTTTTATCATCGGGATATATAACAGAAACAACAAGCCCCGACTGCCATTCTTTTTTTATTGCATTTTTAAATCCCAGTTCTTCAAGACCTTTATGTATAGCTTCAAAAGTTCTTAAATGACGTTGCCGTTTAGGTTCTTCCCCCTCGTTAAAATATTCTTTTAATGCCTGCATCAATGCGTATATTGTTTGAACTGGAGGTGTAAAGTGCATTTGTCCCGTTTTTTCAAAATATTCATATTGAAGATATAAATTGCAATAGTATGAGCGTTTAGGATAATTTTTAGACGTTTCTATTATCTCTTTATTTCCGATAATAAATGATAAACCTGCCATAGCTTGAATTCCCTTTTGGGCTGAAGCCATACAAAAGTCAATATTATCTTTTTCCATATCAATAGGCAGCATTGCAAGCGTTGAAGTTGTATCAACAACAGAAATTGCACCATATTTATGGGCCAAAGCCCCTATTTCTCTTATAGGATTTAATATCCCCGTACCTGTTTCATTATGCGTAGAGTAAACAAGTTTAATTTCGGGATTTTCAATTAATATTTTTTCCGCTAATTCTAAATCGGGCAGTTCATCAATAGGAAATTTTAAATTAATATAATCAAGCCCGTAATATTCACAAACTTCAACAGCACGTGATGAATATGCACCGTTATTAATAATTAAAATTTTTCCGTTCGGGGGGGGGATTAGAGAATTTAAACAAATATCAATATTAATTGTACCTGACCCGCAAAATAATACTGATGTGTATTTTTTATAATCAGCATGAACTATTTTCAACAAATCTTGTCTGATTTTTTTCATTAAATCCGCAAAATCTTTTTCCCGAGGACAAATATCAGGAACAACTTGAGCCATTTTAACGGTATCAGAAGTAGTAGCGGGACCGGGGTTTAATAATATATTTCTTTTCACCATTAATGAATCCTTGTTCAAATATATTTTACTATTTTCATTATTATGATACAAAAATTTAACGTAATCAATTTTTTTATTGCATCAACAGTGAATAATTTAATGAAAAATTAATATGACAAATTTTTCTTAATAAAAAATTCTTTGTTTAGTTTTATTGTATAATTGATAAAGACAGGTTTTTGTATAATGTTAAATATTAGTAATATATTAAAAAATAAATCCTTTTTGACATGCGTTATATTAACAATTATTTTATGCTTTGGATATTTTTTTACAAATAACTCTATCGGAATTGACGACGAAATAATGGATATTTGGTCAAAATTGGAAACAAATATCAGTATTAATAGACCATTTAATTTAATATATTATCAATTTTTTAAAATTAATTCTTATGTATCGGCTTGGTTAAACTTATTGGCAATATTATTTTATTTTACGGGAATTTATATATTTATAGATACTGTTATTTCGAATTCAAATCTGCCAGATTCTGAAAATCCAAATTATAATATTAATTTATTTACTTTATTTAGTGTAATTGCACTTTCTTGCCCGTTTATCATTTATATTTTTATGTTTAATGAAGAAACAATTCTTTATTCATTTAATACTATTTTAAGTGCTTTAGCTTTATATTATCTGTATAAAGATAATTTAAAAAAATATATTTTTATTATTTTATTATTTATAACTATCATTTTATCTTCTTATGAAACTCCATTTTTGTACACTTTATTGGGGATAGGATTTATTGAATTTTTAAGAATAACTTTTAATAAAAGTTATTCCATAAAAAATCTTTATAAAAAATGGGCATTAATATCAGCTATTTTTATAATTTGTTATTCTCTTAATATGCTTATAGTTAAACTTTTTAAGAATTTATATCATATTAAATACAGCCGTTTTGATGATTTTTTTAAATATGATGTAACTTCATTATCTACGTTTTTGAACTCATTTTTTAATACATTAAAAATATTTTGTAAGGATTTTATTATAACTTGTTCACATAATTTTGGTTCGATATTAACGATTATTTGTTATATCATTTTTGCGATAATTGTTTTATATTTTGTTATTAAAAATAATAAATGTTTTTCTAAAGAAGAAGATAAAAAACAAAGTAAAGGGATACATATATTAATAAACGGTTTATACATAATGGCAGTGCCTTTTTTGATATTTCTTTTGCTTGGCAATAACGACCTTCCATACAGAAATTATGCCACCGTGGGATTTTTTAATGCTTTTACAATCATGTTATTATTTATAATTTTTAGAAACAGAAAATTATTATCTAAAATTATATTGGTTTTTGCAGGATTGGCAGTATTTTATTCTTCATATGAAATTAATAAGACATTATATACTGAAAATTTAAAATTTCAGAATGATAAAATGTATGCATATCAAATAATGTACGATTTATGCAGGCTCAATTTAACTGAAAAACCTTTATTGTTTATAGGGGTTAGAAAAAATCCGGAATTAAGGTATCAGTATTATAAAGAGGCACCTGAAATCAATATAAGTATTTTTAACTGGGACAGGTATGACAATCGTCTTAAGGAAATATTTACAGTGCGCGAATACTATTTTATGCGGGAATTAGGACTTAATATAAAAGGATATGCAGAACTGCCGAAAAAATCTAAAATTCATCCTTTGATAACAGCGCTTAAAGAACAAATAAAAGATATGAATACATATCCTCAAGAAAACTCAATTAAAGAAACAAAAGATTATGTTATTATAAAATTAGGTCCGTCGGAATTAGAAAAATAAAATGTCGGCAATAAAGCGTAAAATAAAAAATCCGCCTTTACAAGACGGATTTTTTTATAATTTAATACGATTTATGCTACACAAGATAATGATTTAACGGCGTCAGCACCAGTTTTAATAAAGTCACCGCCGGATTTAAGAATGGTTGATAAACCATCACTACCCGATTTAATTGCTGTTGAAAAATTATCACCACGAACTTTTGAAAGTTCAACTTTTGCAGGGATTTGGTCAGTCTTTGTTCTTATTCTTTCATTTGCTCTTGATGCGTCAGCTGATAAATTTTCGTCCATTAATCGATGTACAAATTCCATCTTTGCAGCAAGTAAACAAGCTTCTTCAACATCGGCATTAACAAAATCTCTTGCCAAACAAGTTTGTGCAGCAACAAGACCATAATCTGAATTTCTTACATTATCTTTTTTAACAAGTTTTTCTGCATTTTCAAAAACTTCTTCATCTAATTTACGTTCACGTCTTGTAACTACATTTTTGTAATACGGATTAGCAGATGTCACGGGAACCAATGAAACATTCTGAACCATAATAATTTCCTTTCTTTTTTGTTAATTTTGATAATGCTATAAAACTTATGAAAGGAAAATATTGATATTTTTTAATAAATTTATTAAGTTATTTTAAGAAATTAATGTCTTAAAAAGTTTACAAATTGAATTTTATTTTCAAGCGGGGAAGTCTTTGGACGTCCGAGATTTTCTCTTGCCCCTATTGAACATTTTACTTCAATTAAAGATAATTCTTGTTTATTTTTAATTATTTTAAGCTCTTTATCTAAATCATTGTAATTGTCGACACTTACAAAGTATTTATATCCGACTGATTGAGCCATTTTAACAATATTTGTTTCAGCCATGGAAGTAGGCATACCGCCGACTGTTTCATGCGCGGTATTATTTATTATTATATGCTTAAAATTCTTAGGGCAGATATCACCGATAACAGA
>CANPYB010000001.1 GCA_947587605.1 Candidatus Gastranaerophilales bacterium | reverse complement strand
AAGCATTAAAATCAAGTCCCGAAAAAATAAAAGAAGAAAACGGACAAAAAGTTTTTGAAGAATTACAAGAAGGTATTTTAAAAAGAAAATCATCTTTTACATTAATAAATAATAAAGTTATTATTAACAGCATTGAAACTTATAAAGAAAAAGGATTAAAAGATGTTGTATACTTAGAAAATAACAGTATAACACACATAATAGAAGGTATGAAAGAACTTGCTGACGGAACAGGTGAAGCTGCTAAAATGTTTATCTTTGAAGATGGGAAATTATATCAATTGATAACAGGTCTTAAAGCAAGAGCAGATGGAACATGGAAAACTACTAAAGCGTTTATATTTAGTGATGGGAAATTAACTGAGTGTGCTAAAGATTTTAATGAATTAGCCGACGGATCAAAAGAAACAGCTAAATCATTTTTATTTGAAGATGGTAAATTAATTAATTGTGATAAATATTATAAAGAATACGCTGACTTAACAGAACAAACTGCCAAATCATTTTTATTTAATGATGGGAAATTATCTGAATTTCGTATGGGTTATAAGAACTTAGCAGACTCAACAGAGAAATCTGCTAAAATATTTTTCTTTAAAGATGGAAAATTATTTCAAATTCAAAAAGGTAATAAATTTTCATTAGGCGGAACAAAGGAAGCTGCTACATTACTTGCCTTTGAAGATGGAGAATTACCTATTTTTCAAAAAGGGACTAAAGAAGCAGCTGACGGAACAAAAAAAGCTGCTAAAGCATTTTTCTTTGATGGTCGGAAATTAAAATGCTTAAAAAATGTAACCTATTGATTTTGTATAAACGACCTTAGGTCACTAAATTAATATTTTACGGAATAACAGGTTGTGAGTTATATCATTACCTGTTTTTCTGATGTGTAAATAGAGTTTAAAATCTGTTTATGTAAAATTTATAAGAGTATGTTAAAATTAAACTCAAAAACATATTTATTAAGTTTTGAACATAAGATTTTAATGTAATAATTTACATATTAAATTAACAAGGAGAAAAGTATGGAATTAAAAGGTTCAAAAACAGAAAAGAACTTAATGGAAGCATTTGCGGGCGAATCACAGGCAAGAAATAAATATACATACTACAGCGCCCAAGCCAAAAAAGACGGATATGTTCAAATAAGCAAAATATTTGAAGAAACGGCAAATAACGAAAAAGAGCATGCAAAAATATGGTTTAAACTTCTCCATGGCGGAAAAGTAGCTTCTACTATAGAAAATCTGGAAGACGCTGCAAACGGCGAAAATTATGAGTGGACTGAAATGTATGCTCAATTTGCAAAAGAAGCAAGAGAAGAAGGCTTTAATGAAATTGCTTTCCTGTTTGAAAAAGTTGCTCAAATAGAAAAAGACCATGAAGAAAGATACAGAAAGCTCTTACAAAATATAAAAGGTAATACGGTATTCCAAAAAGAAGAAGAAATTGTTTGGGAATGCGCGAATTGCGGTTATTCATACAAAGGAAATGCAGCAGTTGAAACATGCCCTGTTTGTGCACATCCAAAAAGCTTCTTCTTTGAAAAGTCTAAAAATTACTAATATATCAAGTAATTTAAGATAAAGTGTAAATAAAAAAATAAAAAAGTAGAGAAAAATTTGCTTTTTTGTTATCTTGTTGATATAAAGGTATAGATACTAGACGATAGATTAGACAATGTTCAGATTATAAAAGGAGTACCCAATGGGATTACCAAACGTAGCATATTTCTCAATGGAAATAGCAATTGACCAATCAATAGCAACATATTCAGGCGGATTGGGATTTTTAGCAGGGTCGCACATGCTATCCGCAGGATACCTGCAAATGCCTATGGTAGGTGTAACAATGTTATGGTCATACGGATACTACAATCAAAGAATTGACCATGACGGAAATGTTGAAGTTGCATATATAAGAAAACACTATGACTTTTTAACCGATATAAATGAATCTGTAGAAGTTGAAATATACGGTGAAAAAGTAAAAGTAAAAGCATACAAGTTAGACCCGGGAATATTTGATACATGCCCTGTTTATTTCTTAACAACTGATATTGAGGGAAATTCAGACTGGGCTAAATCAATTTCGCATAAACTTTATGACGGGAACGAAAAAATAAGAATAGCGCAAGAAACCGTACTTGGTATTGCAGGTATAAGACTTCTTGATAAAATAGGCTACAAATATGATTGCGTTCACTTAAATGAAGGTCATGCACTTCCTGCCGCTTTTGAATTATTAAGTCAATATAACGGTGATTTGGCTAAAGTAAGAGAAAAAGTTGTATTTACAACTCACACTCCTGTAGCTGCAGGTAATGAAGTACACTGGGTAGATAACTTATTAAAAGGCGGATTTTTTGCCGGAAGAAGCAGAGAAGAAGCGGTTCAGTTAGGCGGAGAGCAATTCTCTTTAACAGTTGCAGCATTAAGAATGTCAAGGCTGGCTAATGCAGTATCTCAGCTCCACGGCTTAGTTTCTAATAAAATGTGGAACTGGGTTGAGGGCAGATGTCCGATTAGAGCTATTACTAATGCCGTTAATCTTCATTACTGGCAAGATGACAGAATGAAAACAGATAACCTTGAAGCCCTGTTAGAAGCTAAAAAGGAAATGAAAAAAGAAGTATTTGAATTTATCGCAAATACTGTAGGTAAAAGATTAGACCCGAATGTTTTAACAATAACATGGGCTCGCAGATTTGCTGATTATAAACGTGCTTGGTTAATATTCATGGATGAAAACAGAATATTAAAACTCTTAAATGAAAATAAAGTTCAGTTAATCTTTGCAGGTAAATTCCACCCCGATGATGTTATCGGTAAGGAAATGTTTAATAAAATCTTAAGAAGTTCATATTCAATGAAAAATGTTGTTGTATTAACAGGATACGAACTTGACTTAAGCGGTAAATTAAAAAGAGCATCAGATATCTGGTTAAATACTCCGTTAAGACCGTTTGAAGCATCAGGAACATCAGGTATGAGTGCAAATGCAAACGGAGCTCTCCACTTATCAACATTCGATGGCTGGACGGTAGAAGGTACATTCCCCGGAATTAACGGCTATACAATTGAATATCCCGGCTTAGATGATAACATTCCTTGGGAAGAAAGACACAGAAAAGATTACGAATGTATGATGGATATAATTGAAAATCAAATTATTCCTACATACTATAATGATAAAACCAAGTGGGCAATAATGATGAGACAGGCTATAAGAACTGCCGAATCATACTTTAACTCAGACAGAATGGTTATTGAATACTATAACAGATTGTATAAACCGATAGCTCATGGAAGTGACGAAGGCGGAGTATCAGGGCAGGATTATCAAGCAGCAACAGCTCCCGCAACTGACGCTTGGACTTTCTCAAACATTAAATAAAAAATACGATAATAAAAAGAGGACTAAATCAGTCCTCTTTTTTTATGCTTAAATATTACTATGAAAAATGAACTCAGAAGAAAAGCAAAAGAAATAAGAGCTGAAATTAATTGCACTGAAAAATCCATTGCAATAAAAAATAACTTATACAAACTAAAAGAATATAAAGAAGCAAAAAACATATTATGCTACTGCTCTTTCGGGAACGAAGTTCGGACAATTGACTACTTCTCCGACAAAACAAAAAATTGGTATCTGCCAAAAATAAAGGATGAAAACATAACAGTCTGCCCGTATTGTGAAGAATTAAAAGAAAACAAATACGGAATAAAAGAACCCTCTAAACCACCGATTAAAGATTTAGAAATAATAGATATGATAATCATGCCAGCGCTATGTGCAGATAAATCGGGGTACAGAATAGGTTACGGGAAAGGTTATTATGACAGATTTTTAAAAACATTAAAGCATAATCCCGTAAAAGTAATATTAGAATACGAAGAATTAATATACAACAGCGTATATCCGAACGAATACGATGAAAAAGCCGACTATATAGTAACCGATGAAAAAATATATAAAATATAATGTAAAAAAAAGGTTAATATATTTGTCTTGTTTGATTTTTAGAGTAAAATTATAATAAAGTAGTAATACTATTGGGGATATACTATGGAATTTTTCAGAAAAAACAGAAAACTAATAATATCAGTAATAACACTATGTTTTTTACTTTGGACATTCAGCATAATGTTTTTCATGGTCAGATAAAACGGAATAAATAATGTTGAAGTTGAAAAGATTAACCGCAATATTATTTATATTTGTCATTACGGCAGTAATGGCAAATAATTGCTATGCCGATAATCTGCAGCAAAAGAAACAGGTTGAAGTTCAAAGGAAACAAATCAGAAACAAAATAAATATCTTAAAGAAACAGGAATGGCAGGTATCAAATAAACTCAGTAAAAATCAGCAAAAGCTGGAAAGAAATGAAAAGGCATTAAAAGTCTCACAAGAACAGTATGTAAAAAAACAAAAGAATATAAAAAATCTTCAAAACGAGCTTGATACCTATTTAAAACAGTACAACATCAGACAAAGAAAAACTGCGGAACGATTAAGAAGAATATATAAAACAAATCATACAATGGTGCTTGAATTATTGTTGACCACTAACAGTATAAGCCAATTCTTAGACAGAATATACTATCAAAACCTTATAATTCAATCTGATAAAGAAAAAATGAGCAATTTGCAAAAAGAAGCAAGACAGATAGCATATTTGAAAAGAGATTTGGAACGTGAAAAAATACAACTTTCAAGCATAATAAAAACAATAGATAAAGAAAATGCCAATATAAAAACAACAATTAACCAAAACAAAGTAATGCTTGAAAAAATCCAAAAGGATAAAAGAGCTTATGAAAAATCTGAAAGACAACTGAAACGAGAATCTGACAGATTAGCATCATTAATCTCAAAATCTACAAAAAACAGCGGAGTTGTTGTAGGAAGCGGATTTATACTTCCTGTCCATGGCAGGATTTCATCACCTTTCGGTTGGAGAACACATCCGATATTCAAATCAAAAATATTCCACACAGGGATAGATTATGCAGTGCCTATGGGCACACCGATAAAAGCATCCAACTCCGGAAAAGTAATATACTCGGGCTGGTACGGCGGATATGGTAAAGTTGTAATAATAGACCACGGAAACTGTACGGGGGCTCCTACTACAACACTATATGCCCACATGTCACAGCCAAAAGTATCTGCAGGACAAAATGTTACAAGAGGACAAACAATAGGGCTATCCGGCTCGACAGGATACTCAACGGGACCTCATGTACACTTTGAAGTCAGAATAAACGGTAAACCGAAAAACCCGAACAACTATCTGTAAAGGATAACACAGTGAAAATAAAAGTAATAATAATATTTTTAATAATAACAATTGCCGTTGCAAAGAATATTGCATCCGCCGCCGATTACTATCCCGAACTGGGAATGGATCCGTTTTATTCTTCACTTAATCCTGCATATATAAACGAAGATGAATCAGCAACAGATGAAAGTTTGGTTAAATTAATAAAAAGAAAAAAAGCAGAAAAGGCGGAAAAAAAGAAATTAAAAGAAATTCAAAAAAAATCAAATAACAAAAAAGAAGAACAACAAAATACAATTGAAGAACCTCAAGAACAGGTTAATAAAGTATACGAAGAACCCGTAGAAGTAGAACTTAATTTGCTTGAACCTGCAAAAGTTCAACCAAAAGTTTTTGGAACCGTAAAAGATGATAAAGAAAAACAAGCCATAAAAGGGATATTACCGGGTGAAACTCCTGATAAACCAATAAAAAAAGGAAAAGACCAATTTGTAACTGCAAAATATAAGGATAATGCAGATTTAGCAAACCAACTTGATAAAGAAGAAAAGAAAAAAGAACGGGATATGCTGCCGAAAGATGCAGATCCTTTTGCATTTTTATATAAGTATTTCTGGCCGTTCCATAAAAAAGCGAAACAAAACACTAAGGAAAATGAGGGGAATATACTTCACGACGTTGAACTTAGTGCTGATTATATGGAATACTTCCCCGACAGGTATGAAGTTGAAGCCGTCGGAAATGCGAAAGTAGATTTTAAAAAACAAAACACTATTCTAAAAGCTCATAAAATTGTATTTAACTATGACAGAAATGTTTTAAGAGCAAGGGAAAATGTTGAATTAATTACTAATGACGGCAAAACAGAGGGCGATTTTATAAAACTTGACTTAAATAAACCCGAAGGCTGGATAGAAAATCCCCTATCAAAGACAGCCGATATTAAATTAAGTGCAAAAGAAGCATTTATATACTCTGATAAAATTGAAGAATATGAGGGTGTTGCGAAAATATTAAAGAATGAAAAAATCCAATTCGGGGCAACTACATTTGAGGGGTATGTTGACCAAAGTAACATATTTGCAGGTGAGGCATATAGAGAAAAACTTGAAAATACAGAAAGCGGAGTTTATTCAATAAAAGCAAACACCATAAACATAGATACAAAAGAAGATCACGAAGTTATAACAGTAAAAAATGCAGATTTATATTTAAAGAACTTTCGAATAGCAAAAATTCCGTCGGCAAAAATTGTTTCAAACAAATCTCATACAAGTTTGGAATCAAACATTCCGGAATTTGGTGTTGTAAATATGCTGGGAGCTCACATAGGTCCTGCCGTGGTACTAAATGTTCCCGGCGGTTCAACCTTAAAATTGGCACCGCTTGTAACTTATGACGATGATAAATTCGGTATAGGCGGTATAGCAAGATTTCGTAATGAAAATAATATGACAGAAGCTGCTTACGGTACTTCCAGAGAAGAATTATTAATCCGAGGCAGACATAAATTAGCTCCCGGACTATTTTTAAATTATTCAAGATTAACAAATGAAACCGAATGGTTTAACGGTTACAGAAAGCCCAAGTATTCATTAGCCCTTAACTACAGACGTGATGACTATGTAAAAGATTTAAAAATGAATTTTTCACAAATGTATTCGGCAGGTGCTTATGTAGATTATTTGCCATCTGTTAAAAGAGATATAGGTGATGCCGAAGGCAGATTCAGGTGGATGACTCAATCATATAAACCTATAACAATTTATGAAAATGAAGAAGGAAATGTTGCATTTAAAACGGCATTAATCGCTCAAACAGCTGCCACTGTGTATACAACAGGTGATGTTATGGGATTATTTAGAATAGGTCCTGCTATTCAAAGCAGAATAGGTCCTTGGCGTCAATCATTAATTTATTACCAAAGCGCAATTGCAGGCCAATCTCCTTTCGATTTCGACAGATACAGATATGGTCGTTCTAACCTTGTTCTTATTGAAAACTTGAAAGTTAATAAATATCTTTCTTTAGGATATTTAGGTTCGGCTGCAATGAACAGGGATGTTAAGTCTGATGATATATTGCAAGAAAACAGAATTTTGCTGAGCATCGGGCCTGATTATGCAAAATTAACTCTTGGTTACGATGTTCTCAGAAAAAATACAATGTTTGTTCTTTCAATGCTTGTAGGTACAAAAGATTCAGATATTGAATTTAACAAAGCAGTAATTAATAATCCTAATCAAGAAAGTAAAGAAAAGAAAAAAGCTAAAAAAGAAAAGAAGAAAAATTACAAAAAATATACAAAGGGGCTTGAAAAAGTATAAAATTATTTAATTTTACAGCCCTCATCTTCTTTATCAATTTTACCGTCAAAATTATTGTCAATTCCGTCAAAACAGGAACCGATTGACTCTGTTGATTCAGCTCTCGGGTCAAAAGTTTCGTATTTTTTGGGGATTTTATTCCATAAATAAAGGAAAGTCTTTTTCATATATAAAGCAATATCTTTATCATTAATAATAATAACATTTTCATCATTTTTATTTTCACCGCTGTTTGTTAAATTCATAGAACCGATAATTGAATATTTATCATCTATAATTACAGCCTTAGTGTGCATTTTACCCGCATAATTTTCAGTTTTAACTTTAATCCCTGCACTTCTAAGCTGTTTATGTATTGAATATTTAGTATGAGAATTTGTAGCATCATTAATAACTTTTACATCAACTCCGCGTGAATGTGCCTTTATAAGTTCATCTGCAAGTTCTTTTTTTGTAATAAAAAATACAGGAACATAAATATAATTTTTTGCACATCTGATTAAAGGAATAATTTTTGACGTAATTATTTTATCTTGAGGCGAAAAATAAATATTAAAATAATCTGATTTATCAATTGAAACAGATTTGTTTAATATTGCAGATTTCAATTTATGAAATTTGCCGTTATACATTTGCTCAAATTCTTTTTTATATATTTCTGCCGCCTGTTTAGAATTAATTAAAATGGCATAATTGGCATTAAAACCCGTTAAGCCTGTAGATGTAATATTGGCACTGCCTGTATATACCTTTTGATTATCAAATATAAAAAATTTATTGTGCATTATTGCTGACTGATTACTTAAATCATAATTTTTATCCGAATTAAAACAAGGCAGTAAATTTTGAAGTTTATACGTATCTTTATATATAGAACCGTCCTTTTTATTAAAATCAGTAACCCACCTTATTTTTACTCCGCGATTTTTTGCTTTAACAAGTGCATTAAAAATCTCGCTTTGATTTTCTATACCGTATATTGCAAAATCAATAGAATATTTCGCACCGTCTATTTCCTTTTTAAGTGCTAAACAAGCACTTGTATTGCATTTATATGACGGTGTCATTATTTTATTCAAATCTAAGAAATAAACAGTCAAACAGCCTTTTGTTATAGACTCGTTAAAGTCAGCTGTTATTTTTTTTGTGTCAGTTTTTTCTGCATTATTTAAAATACAATTTTTACAAGGAACAAATTTGTCGTTAATAAAAGACTTTTTAACAATTTTATAATTTTTAATTTTATATATATTTTCACAATCAAGACTGTGATATTTTTTTGACTTAGTATTATAAAGAACGTAATTGTTTAAATCAATTGTCTTAACTTTTTTAACAAGATTTGCTCTTGATACAGCCGAGTTATCATAGAAAAATCCCGATTTAATAAGAACATCGGAATACTTTTTATTATTAATAATTATATTGTTATCTTCAATTTTAACAAATTTATTCTTTAGCAAGTTTTGTGAAGTTAAATGAGCATAGTAATCAAGAAAAATTATTTCTTTTTGAGAAAGAGAAGAAAATTCGCTGTATTTTGATAAATCCTTATTTTTATCAATATAAAAAATATTATTAACAATATAAGGTGATTGTTCATCAAATATATCGTTTTTATTAAAATCAATAAAAATTTCAATAGGTGAAACAATTTTAAAAACACGGTAAGACGATTTCACTTCATAAACAAAAATCAGTGAAAAAATCAATAAACAAAATAATAAAGAGTAAAAAATTTTCTTCATAAAATAATTATACAAAAAAGTAAAAATTTGTATTTACAATAAAGATTTAATCCGTTAAAATAGATTAAACCTATACGGAGAGGTGTCCGAGTGGTTTAAGGTGCAAACCTGGAACGTTTGTGCAGGGGCAACTCTGCCGGGGGTTCGAATCCCCCCTTCTCCGTTTTTAATCCGCCCGGGTTGAACAGACGGGTTTATTTTTTGAATGTTATGTAGTTTAAAAATTTTATACTTGGTTAAGTTTTATGAGAAAAATTAGTTATAATTTATTAATTGTTTTTTTCTAATAAAATTTCTGTATCAAATTCAAGATTAGATACGGTAGGTTCAAATGAAATACTTATTGATTGAATATCCGTATTGATACTATTTAGATTTCTTTGAATTGTTAAAATATTTCCATTTATTGAATTAAAATAATTTGCACAATTTCTACATATACGCAAATTTGCATTTATTTCTGTTAAATTATAAACTCGATATATATTGTAGCAATTATTTGGCAATGATAGTGCAAATTCTATTTCCTTATTGCTGTATATAATTCTTTGTTTAAAATCAAATTTTGTTGTCTTTACATCTAAATATATAACATTATCTGATAAATCTTGATAATAAAAATCATACGGGAACCCACTTTCTGATGATTTATTTAGCCAACTATAATTTTTAATTTGATTATTATATTTCAATTTATCAAAATATTCTGCAACAAATTCTTCTCCTTGTTTACCTATTTCGGTAAACAATTTTTGAGCTCTATGAACATCATATTTTCTTATTTTTCGTTCAGTGATTAATTTACCGGGAATTTGTGTTTCTATCTCTAATTCTCGCATAACACTTTCGGTAGATCTATCTATATCACTTTCTATATATAAAAGTATTTTATTAAATATTGAATCCCTTTCAGTAAGACGTCCTTTTGAATTGTAATTCAAAGATAATCCCAAATTAGTAATATCTGCATATGTTTGGGACATATTGTTAAATAACCAAAAAACAGCCTGTTCACTTTCTAAACCGAACCAAAATAAGTACCACGTCAAAGAATCATCTGATTCTCGTGCAATACTTCTTATGGTAGAAACAATTGATACTGTATTTCTTCCTCCAATTCTTATTTTAGGACTTCTAAAAGAACCGTCTTTATTCTCTATTCTATCAAAATTTAAACTCAAAATATCTGCTTTTGAATTATAGATAAACATTGCCATATCTTCAACAATTGGCTGATTAGGCAAAAAAGTTAATACATCATCAAATAAACCTATATGAGTTTGGTTACTTGTACTACTTTTCCCCAAATCTGCATATGTTAATGCCTTAAAACCTATTATTTTTTCATTGTGCAATTTAAAAAAGTTATCCATCATGATTTAAATTCCAATACATCCTTTTCAATAAGTAAATAATATAATATTGCATATACAGTGTTGACACTAACTGCATTTCCTGCTTGTTTGTACAATTGATGGTTACTAACACCCGTTTTTTGTGCATTTACGCAATATGACTTAGGAAAACCTTGAAAATTTAGTGCTTCAAGCGGAGTGATTTTTCTTATCCTTTTCTTTAATAACTGCTCCATTGTATATTCTTTTTCTTTATATTTGATTGGATTTTTGCAATGAATAAAATCATCACTAAAATAGTTATCTTGGCAGGCTCTATGCATTTTTACCATAGTAGCAGTAAGTGGTTTCGCGATTATAGGATTTATTTCTGATTTACTTGAAAAGTTTTTTGTCCCATTTGACAATATAGTTGGTTTTAGTATCTCCGAAATATAATATTTGTCTTCTACATTCTTTTCTAATACATCTAAAACATTGTTTTGTAGCTGTAATGAAGTTTTTGTTTTTATCCTATCAAACGATATTTTAACAATTTCTTGAGTAAAATCAAAATCTCTCGGTATATTTAAATCTTTTCGGAAAGCCAATATAAATACACGATTTCTTGTTTGAGCTAATCCAAAATTATTTGTATTAAAAACATCAAAATAAACATTATATCCGGTATTCCTAATTAGATTTACTATGGTTTTAAATGTTTCACCTTTATTATGAGAAATTAAATTTCTAACATTTTCTAATAAAATCATTTTAGGATGTTTTTCATTTAGAATATCAATTATCTTAAAAAATACATTTCCGCGTAAGTCTTTAAATCCCTTTTGTAATCCCATCATACTAAATGCTTGACAAGGAAATCCCCCTGTCAATAAAGAAAAATCTTGTAAATTTTTTATATTCTTTTTGTTTTCTGTAAAGCTAACAATATCCCCAATTTCAACATTATTATCTGTATCAAAATTAGCCTTATAACTTTGAGCAGCATAATTATCTATTTCAGAATAACCGACACAATTCATATCAATGCCAAAATCTTTGCCCAGTAATTCAAGAGCAAGGCGAAATCCACCTATTCCTGCAAATAGTTCTAAATGTTTTAATTCTTTATTTTGTTTATTATACATTTTCCTATTACCTCAGCCAATTTAACAGGCACTGCATTGCCAATTTGCATATACCAACTATTTTGAGGACCTTTAAAGACATAATCATCAGGAAATGTTTGCACTCGTGCTGCCTCTCTTGGAGATAAACCTCTTGCTTGTGTTGGGTGAATGTACATGTTACAGTCAAATTTCATATGAGATGTGATTGTTTTACAAATGTTATTTTCAGACAGTTTAAAATATTTATCTTTGAAAATATTATTTCTGCTTTGATAAGGCATAATATCTTTTATAGATTCATGAAGAGAATTACAACCTTGCGGTAACAACCCGAATATTTTTATATCTCTTTCATTATTATATCTGCTTTTGTGATTATATAACTTTGTTATAGTTCGACCATTATTTATAAAATTATAAAAATTAGTTTTTGTATAGTTATAATTTTTTTCAAAATATCCGCAATCATCATCCTCATAATCCGTATTATTTTTTAATTTATTAGGTTTTAATTTTGGTAAATCTAAAATAGCATTACCTAAAGTTACTTGATCAACAACTTTATATAATTCAACTTCATCAAATATATCTTTTGACTTAATTCCAATTCTATTACCAATAATAAAAAGACGTTCTCTATTTTGCGGAATTCCAAAGTCTTTTGCATTAAGTATTCTATATTCAATATTATATTGATTTCCAAGTTGATTGTGAAAATCTTCTAATATCTCATCAATTTTATTTGCCATGCCTTTAACATTCTCCATAATAAAAAATTTAGGCACAATGTTACTCAAAAATTCTAAATAACTTTTATATAATTTGTTTCTGGGGTCATCTATTAATCTCTGCCTGTTCGCCATGGAAAAGCCTTGACAGGGGGGACCACCGCATACCAAAGAAACATCATTAAAATACTTTTTATATTTATTAATGTTTTTTATAAGGTCATTTATATCACCAACAAAAATTTGGTCACTAGATAAATTTCTATTATACAAATATGTTTCAGCGCATGTAGGATTAATTTCATTGGCAAAAGCCACTTGAAAACCCGCTTGTTCTAAACCAAGGCTCAAGCCACCTGCTCCTGCAAATAAATCAATAAACTTATATGATTCTTTCTTCTTTTCCATTCTACACCTTGATTAACTAATATATCATAAATAAGCATAATATCTAAATATTTTACAAAACTAAATTTCTTTATTATCTTTTCTCATATTAATAGAAAAAAATTTTAGTACGCTATAAATAAAAATCACATAGATCAATTAAAACCATAATTTAATACAAAGAAAATAAGAATTTTCAGTTATTTTTTAACAGATGAAAGAAAGAGTTCTTTCTTAATATGCCTGTGTTGAACAGACGGGTTTTTTAATATAAAATTAAATAAAACAGGATTTTGGATATGTCAATAATTCAAGAAAAAAATACACAAATTATCCCTAATACAAAGCAATTAGAGTGCATTAAAACAATTGACGGACCCGTTATGGTTTTAGCAGGCCCGGGGACCGGTAAAACATTTACTATTATTGAGCGTATTAAATATATGCTTGAAACGGGAATTAAGCCTGAGTCTGTTTTATGTTTGACATATTCAGAGGCTGCCGCAAACGAAATGAAAGCCAGACTTGTGAAAAATATCGGGGCTAAGGCATCCGCTGTTGTTGTTAATACTTATCACGCTTTTTGTAATGAAATTATAAAGCAATACCCTTATGAATTTGAATTATTAGACGGGGTAAGTCTTATTGATGACATTACAAAAAGAGCCCTGATGAAAGAAGTCATTGACGAAATAAAACCCCAATATTACAAAACAAAATGGGGAGATTCTTATTATTACATTTCAGAACTTTTAAGTGCCGTTGATGAAATAAAATCAAACAGAGTAACAAAAGAAGAATACTTTAACACCCTAAACACGCACAAAGAATGGATGGGAAAGTTAAACGAATTAAACAAAGAATACAAAGAGCGTGAAGAAAACGGAAAACTCGTTAAAACCTTTTTAAAATCACTTGATGACCATAAAAAGAAAATGGGAAAAGCAAAAGAGGCTTGGGATATTTATGAATGCTATGATATTAAGCTGAAAAAAAATAATTTAATTGATTTTAATGACATGATATGCCTTGTGCTTGATGCTTTTGAGTACAAAAATGAATTTTTACGGCAGGCTGCTTCTCAATTCAAATACTTTCTTGTTGATGAATATCAAGACACTAATTATTCTCAAAACAGCATAGTTTTTAAACTCGCAGAGGGTGCAAAAACAGATAATATTTTTGTCGTAGGCGATGATGACCAAATTATTTATGAATTTCAAGGCGCAAAAACAGACACTCTTGAAAAATTTTTAATAAAATATCCTAATACAAATGTAATATGCTTAAACGAAAACAACCGTTCGACTCAAAATATATTAGATTTCAGCTATAAAGTTATTTCTCAAGATAAATCAAGACTTGAAAACAACCCGAAATTTGCAAATTATAATATTTCAAAAAAATTAACTGCGAAAAATCCTAATATTGTTCCGTTAAATAAGAAGATACAAATTCATACATTTGCAGATATAAAGCAGGAAAATAACTTTATTGTTTCTCAAATTGAAGAATTAATAAAATCTGATGACTGCCCAAACAAAGACGGAGAAAAAGATTTATCAAAAATTGCCATTCTGACAAGAGATAATAATGAATTGACTAATTTTGCAAAACTGCTTGAAGCTAAAAATATTCAATATCAAATAAAATCAAATAAAAGCATTTTTGATATAAATTCATCAATTATTGTGTATTTTTATTTGCAGGCATTAGAAAACAATCAAATGTATGCTGATAAATTATATGCGCTTTTAATATCGGAACCGTTTAACTTTGACCTTGAAGATTACAATTTTCTTTTAGAAAAAACAAGGATTAACGGAAAAGATTTAATAAGCAGCATTAAAGAAAATTTAAAATCAAGACAATGGAAAAACAGACAGGCTGTTGAAAATTTTATTTCCGTCTATGATTTTTTAAGAATGTACAAATCAAGTGAGAATATAAGAAATTTAATAATTGAAACAGTCAATGCAACAGGGATTTTAAAATACTATCTTGATTGTGAAATAAACAGAAGTGAAAATATATACGCAATTAAAAAGATTATTGATGAAGCGCAAGGATTGATAAATCGGGACAGTACAAAAACATTGTCGGATTTTATAAATCACATTGAAAATTCTTTTGAAAGCAACATTCCAATATTGATAGATAAAGAAGAATATACTCAAAATGCAGTTCAGCTGTTAACCATACATTCATCAAAAGGTCGTGAGTTTGATTATGTCTTTATCCCTAATTTAACAGCAAGAAAATGGGAGGGAAAAAGAATAACAAAGACAATGACACTCCCTATTGAAAAAAATGACACTGATACGGATATTGAGCAGGCAAAAGAATCCGAACAATTAAGATTATTGTTTGTAGGCATAACAAGAGCAAAACATTTTTTAATGCTTTCGTGCTCCAATTCTATTGACGGGAGCCCGCAAGAATTAACTCGCCACCTTTCAAATGTTATATCGGAGGAGGATAATTTAACTCAAACATATACACACGAACTGCCGAGAGAAAATTACGCACTTGAGATAGCTCAATCAATAACAAAATGCAAATATGACTACAAAACAGATTTTTATGAAGAAATAAAAGCAAGAACAAAAGAATTTATTATAAGCCCCAGTTCAATGAGCTCGTATTTAAACTGTCCGAGAGGATTTTTATACTCGGAAATATTAAAAATACCCGTATATGAAGACTCATCAGACAGCGCAAGCTACGGAAGCGCAATACATAAAACTCTTGAAACTGCAGTAAAAAAAGCTAAGGAAAAAGACAATTATCCACCTTTATCCGAGATGATTGAGGATTTTCACTACTATATAAACAAACAAAAATTTGAATCTCAAAATAAAAAAGAAGAATTTACACTTCGGGGCGAAAAATCACTTACTGAATTTTATAAAAATTTCACTCAAATTCCATATTCAAGAATTTATGCAACAGAATTATATTTAAACCATATTCCTTATAATAACAAATTTTTAAAAGGTTTTGTTGACAGGATTGAAAAGAATTCTGACGGAACTTTTGAACTTTATGATTATAAAACGGGAAGCGCTAAATCAAAGAATAAAATTATTGACGGCGGGGATTTTGAACATTACTTAAATCAATTAAGATTTTATAAATTTGCATTTGAACTTTCAAATCCCAATACAAAAGTATCAAAAGCAGGAATTATTTTTGCCGAAGATTCAGAAAAAAACTATTACATAACACTCACTAATGAGGACAACGAAATAATAAAAGATAAAATAAATTATGTTTATGAAAACATTGATAAAATGAATTTTAATCCCCCTGATGAAAGGACTGATAATACCTGTCAATACTGCAGTTATAAACAAATTTGCACTTTAAATTTATTATAGGAAAACAATAAAACTGGGCCCGGTAGGATTCGAACCTACGACCAAGGGATTATGAGTCCCCTGCGCTACCGCTGCGCCACAAGCCCATGTTTTAATATGTAGGACTTATGCTGCGGTAGCTTTTGCGCTACCTACCTCTCCTCAAACGATACTCAATCGTTTTCGTCGGCAGAGTGCCACAAGCCCATTTAACTATTTTAGAATATCATTAACATTTTTTTCGGTCAAGCATATATTTATACAAAACTTTTTATCATATTTAAAGGTTTTTTATTTATTTTTTTATATTGTTTTTCTGTATTGAGCCAAAAGTGCCGCACCGATTACTCCCGAAAAATCACCCAGTTTAGCTCTTTCAAAACGGATTTTAGAGGCAGGTGTCGGAAGTGACTTTATTTTTGCAATTTGTGTTGAATGCTCATAAAAATAATCTATAGCATTCATCAATCCTCCGCCAAGTATTATTAAAGAAGGATTATAAAAGTTTATTATACTCGCAAGCCCCGAAGCTAAATACTCAGATGCTTCATTAATAATCTGTGTTATAAGTTCATCTTTATTATCAAGTGATTTTTTTATCATGCTTGTTTTTATCGGTTTATCTTCGACAAGATAATTTTCAATATCAGATTTTCTGCCTTTTTTTAACGCACCTATTATTCTTTTTTCAATTGCGAGCCTTGAAGCATAGGCTTCTAAGCACCCGCAGCCGCCGCAACCGCATGAACGCCCGCCAATATCTACTATAATATGACCAATTTCACCCGCAGTTCCCGTCGTTCCATAACGTAATTTACCGTTTTGAACAATTCCCGAGCCTATTCCCGTTCCGACAAATATGCAGACATAATCACTTTCATTTTTCCCCGCCCCGAAATACATTTCCCCGACAGTTGCTATTTCAACATCATTACCCAAATATACGGGCAATTTAAACTCTTTTTCCAATATTTCTTTAATATTTACATTAGCACAATCAAGATTTGGAGCATTAATAATTATTCCGCTTTCTCTGTCTATCTGACCTGCAGCGCCAAGACCTATGTTTTCTATATCACTCAACGGAATATTACTTTCCGCAATTACGTCATTTATTGAATTTATTATTTTTTGAAGTATTTTTTCCGTGCCTTTATCTTTTTTTGTTTTTTTCTTAATAAAAGAAACAACTTCACCCGTTGTTTTATTCACAATGGCAGTTAAAATCTTAGTTCCGCCCAAATCTATTCCAATTGAGTATTCGCTCATATCTTTTTCCTTTTTCATAACAATTATATCATTTATTTAAACTTTTAAAAATACGGGTTTAAAACATGCTCTAAATAGGGTATAATAACAGAGTAGATATTATGGAGGCAGAATTAATGCGCATTACTGTAAAAGGGCGTAACATTGAGATTACCGATCCTATTCGTGCTTATGCGGAAGAAAAAATCGGTAAGGTTATGAATCATTATGACCAAATTCAGTCTATTGACGTGGTTTTAAATGTTATTAAAAATCCGTCCGTAGCTCAAAGTCATACTGCAGAAGTTATTTGCAAATTTATTTCAGGTTCCGTTAAAGCGGAAGAAAGTGCAGAATCTATGTATGCAAGTATTGACCTTGTTGCGGATAAACTTAACAGACAAGTTAAAAAGTTTAAAGAGAAACAAATAACAGGCTCTAAATCAGCTTCAATTAGAACTGATGTTATAGAAACTGAAGAAACTGTTACAGAATAAACTAAAAAGCCCCAATGGGGCTTTTTTATTTCATTAATTTTTCTTTAGTATAGTTAATTAATCCGCCTGCATTTATAAGTTTTTCTATTTCGGCAGGAAATTTATTGCAAATATATTCTTTCCCAGTAGTTAAATTTTTAACTTTTCCCTCAGTTAAATCATACTCAATAACATCATTTTTACTGCACTCATCACTTAAATATGGATGTTCGAGTATTGCAAGCCCAATATTTATTGCATTACGGTAGAATATTCTAGCGAAACTCTTTGCAATTACAAGTGAAACTCCTGAAGCTTTTATAGCTGCAGGGGCATGCTCTCTTGATGAGCCGCAGCCGAAATTCTCGCCAGCAACTATTATATCCGATTTTTCAACTTCCTTTGCAAATGTTTTATCTAAATCCTCCATACAATGTTTTGCCAGTTCTTCATGCGAAGATGTATTCAAATACCTTGCAGGAATGATTACGTCTGTATCCACATTATCAGCGTATTTCCACACTTTGCCTTTATTCATTTTTTTCTTTACAACCTTTTTTAAATGTACTATACTAAAATTATACATTACATGATAGAAATGTTAATAGCACTTACAAACAAAGGAGATTTCAATGATGGAAATGATAGGTGAAACAGCTGGACAAATCTGGAATTATTTAAACGAAAATGGAGAAACCACTATCGCTAAAATGAAAAAAGATTTAGATTTAAAAGCAAACTTTGCAGAATTAGGCTTAGGCTGGTTAGCAAGAGAAGGCAAAGTTGAAATGACTAAAAAAGGAACATCTACAAACGTTAGATTAGTATAGTTTCATTAAATGTTTAAAAGTCCGACTTTTCGTCGGACTTTTTTTATTGTTTTTTTTCTGCAATAATAGTTTCAAGAAACAGGTGTAAAAATGGAAACAATAAAAATTAAAGAAGAATATTTACAGCAAGCCGCACTGTTAGCCCGCGGAGCAGAGGTACTACCGGGCGGTATTGAAGAATTAGCATTAAAATTACAAAAATCAAAAGAAGAAAATAAACCGTTAAGAATAAAACTCGGTATGGATCCGTCGCGTCCGGATTTACACTTAGGACATACGGTTGTTATGCGTAAAATTAAGCAGTTTCAAGACTTAGGACATCAAATTATATTAATAGTCGGCGGCGGAACTGCCATGATTGGCGACCCGTCAGGAAAATCAGATACAAGACCGAGTCTTACAAAAGAGCAGGTTGAAGAAAATGCCAAAACATATTTTGAGCAAATTTCAAAAGTTGTTGATGTAAATAAAGCTGAAATTAGAAATAATGCCGATTGGCTGTTTAACTTAAACTTTGTTGATATGTTAAAACTTGCATCAAAAGTAACGGTTGCTCAAATTATGACAAGAGATGATTTTGCAAAAAGATATGCGGAAAACCGCCCGATTTCGGTGCATGAATTTTTCTATCCTTTAATGCAGGCTTATGACAGCGTAGTTATTGATGCAGATATAGAACTTGGCGGAACAGATCAAAGATTTAACAATCTTCTGGGACGTGAAATACAAACAGCTTACGGAAAAGAACATCCGCAAATGGTTATGCTTCTTCCTCTGCTTGAGGGGACTGACGGTATCGTTAAAATGTCAAAATCTTTCCCTCAGCACTGCATTTCACTAACCGACACGCCTAATGATATGTACGGAAAATTAATGTCCATTTCTGACAACTTAATAGTAAAATACTTTGCCCTTTTAACTGATATATCAAATGAAGAATTAAAACAAGTTGAAGAACAATTAAAAACATCAAATCCTCGTGATTTAAAAATGAAACTGGCTTATACAATAACCCAAATGTATAACGGTAAAACGGCAGCCGACGAAGCGCAGGCTAATTTTATAAAAGTTGTACAACATAAAGAAATACCTGATGACATTCCCGAAGTTAAAGTCACAAGCGACATTTCTTTAATTGATTTTATTTCTGACTTTGATAAATCGTTAAGCAGAGGCGAAATAAAACGTCTTGCTCAATCGGGAGCTTTAAAAATTAATTCGGAAAAGCAGGCTAACCCTAATTTCTTAATTACAGCTTCAATGCTTCCTGTTATAGTTCAATACGGGAAAAGAAAATACATAAAAGGTGTATAAATGCGATTAATAAAAAAAATATTTTCGCAAGTAAAAGAAGATATAAAAACCATATACGAAAAAGACCCTGCAGCCGAAAATCTGCTTGAAGTTTTATTTTGTTACCCGGGGCTTCATGCTCTGATTATGCACAGGATTGCACATAAGCTCAACTATTGGAAAATTCCCTTAATTCCAAGGATTATATCTAACATTTCAAGAGTCTTAACGGGAATAGAAATTCACCCCGCCGCAAGAATAGGCAGAAGATTTTTTATCGACCACGGAATGGGTGTAGTAATAGGTGCAACAACAATTATTGGTGATGATGTTCTGCTATACCAAGGCGTAACTCTTGGCGGTACGGGAAATGAACACGACAAGCGCCACCCTACGCTGCATGATAATATTGTAGTAGGTGCAGGTGCTAAAATTTTAGGCAATATTGAGATAGGTTCTAATTCAAGAATAGGAGCAGGCTCTGTTGTAGTTGATGATGTTCCCGAAAATTCAACAGTTGTCGGAATACCCGGAAGAATTGTCAAACAAAAGCTGTTAATACAAGGTCAATTAATGCATAACAGAATCCCCGACCCTGTCACCTGCCAAATTAACAGATTAAAATACGAAATTGAAGATTTAAAAGAACAAATAGAAGAACTTAAAAAGGCGGATAATTAATCCGCCTTTTGTTATCATGTTTCAAACTATTTTTAATGATTTTTAGGACCGAACAGGAAATCACCTAATTCGGTAAAGAGTTTTACAGGAGTGCAAATTACTTCTAAAACATATTGACCTGCACTTACATGTTTTTCTTCTTTCTGATTGCACATTAGATTTAATAAATCTTCAGATGTTGCTTCATCTATCTTGCTGTTGTTGAAGAATGTTTTTTGCCAGCTTCTTCCGGAAGCAGATACAGTATTATCATTAATAAAGTCTTCTAATTTTTGACCGTCTTCAAGTTCGGATTCAATTAATTGTTTTGCTACTGCTCTTAATTGTATATCATTGCCATCTTCACCCACTAAATATGCATATCTTGTTTGTGACATCATTTCATCTAGTAAATCTTGATATGCTTCTAATGCTTCATCTTCACGTCCGCTTGAAATATAACTAATAACATTTGCTATATTAGTTTCTATTGCCGCATCACGACCTGCATATTCTATTTCATAACCTTCTTTTGCATCTTGATAATCATATCTGCTGTCTAAAGCATCTTCATTATAGAAATCTGCCGCGGTAATTCCTCTACCGGCCAATACACCTGCAGTACCCGATCCGCTATTTAATAAACCATAGCCGCCAAATGAATAAGCCATAACTAACCTCCACCTTTTTAAATTTTTATTAAACTAACCCACATTTTTATAAAAACATTTGGCGATTAAAAATTTACTTAAAAATCCATTTTGTTAATATTTCTTAATAATTTATTTAAAATTATTTAAAATTATTCCGCCCAAAGCACCTGCTAATATTGCAAGTAACGGCTGTTTTTTCATAAATGAAAATGGTATCATCAAAATAATAAAAAGGAATAATGACTTGTAATCAACAATAAAAGATTTTTGGGTTACACAGGTTTTATATAATAATTGCAGGCCTATTGCGGTTAACAATGCGCACGACGCAGGTCTTAATCCGTTAAATATAGCATTAACTGCGCTGCAGGACTTAAATTTATCATATATTTTCATTATTGTTATTGCAAATAAAAAAGGAGCCGACTCAATTGCAAATGTACAAACTAATGAACCGATAACACCTGCCGTGGTAAATCCCGTATATGTAGCCATATTTATTCCGATAGGTCCGGGAGTTATGTTTGATACGGCAATCATATTTGTTAGTTCATCAACACTAAACCAGTTATATTTACTTTGAATAAAATATAAGAACGGCAAAGCCGCATAACCGCCGCCTATTGCGAATATTCCTATTTTTAAAAATTCATAATATAAAAGAATATACAGTTTAAGCATTTTTGCCTCCCATTATTTTTGAGTGCAAAATTGCAGCTATTGCCGAAAGTAATATTACTATTGCGGGTGAAATAGGGAATATTAATAATACTGTCAATACAGTAAAAAATAATATATACGTAAATATGGAATATACACTCTTTGCCCACATATCTTTAACAGTTACAATTACTAAAATAATAACGGAAATTCTAATTCCCCAAAAGGCATCTTTTACCAATTGATTATCAACAGCCCCGTTTAATATATTTGCTAAAAGTATAATGGCAAAGAATGACGGAGTTATTATCCCAATAATAGCAGTGAGTGCACCGATTGTTCCGCGTGCTTTATAACCGGCAAACATTGAAATATTACCTGCAATTATACCGGGAGTACACTGACTTAGGGCAAAATAATCCACAAGTTCTTCCTCGCTAAGCCAATTTCTGTTTTCGACTATATATTTTCGCAGCAAAGGCAATATTACATAACCCCCGCCTAAAAGCTGTATTCCTATTATAAAAAATACTTTATATATTTCCCATAATGATATTTTTTTCATACTTTTATTATCACATAAAAATTCCCAAAATGTTTAATATTACTTAAAAACGGGAATACTACAATTGTAGGAGTTAATATGAATAAGGTGCTGTTACTTGATAGCCACAATAGACCGATAAACATTTGCAGCTGGAAGCGTGCACTTGTACTTTTAATGAAAGGGAAAGCTGTTAATGCCAGACACCTTAATGATATTAATTCCATGATTAAGGTTGAAAATGTATTAATACCCTTAGTAATTAAATTAACTTATGACTTGGCAATTCCTTATCAGGAATTGCCTTTTTGCAGGGAAAACATATTGGTAAGGGATGAATTTGTCTGCCAGTACTGCGGAGGTAAGTTTCATCCCGATGAATTAACACTTGACCATGTTTATCCGAAATCAAGATTAGGCCCTGATATATGGGAAAACATTGTTGCCTGCTGCAGAGAATGCAATCAAAAAAAAGCGGACAGAACGCCAAAAGAAGCCAGAATGAAACTGTTAAGGCGGCCTTATCGTCCTAAGGATTTCTTATCGTTTGAGCTTAAAAAATACCCCGAAAATCTGGTTAGATACTGGCGGGAATATTTTGAGGCTTCTTAACTAATCCGTCATAATACACTTTCATAAAATTACCCAGCTGTTTCATATCGTTTTCATTGTATTTATCAGCATTTACCAATATTAATTTTTGTTTTATATCATAATCAGCCAAATTCGGTACTTTATGAGTTTGCTCCGTTATTTTCAACTTAAAAGCAGATTTTTGATATTCGTTAATATAATCTAAATTAGTAACATCATATATCTGCTTAAATCTTGCTTTTGCATTTGATAAACTGTCTGTAAAACCAAGCCAGGGGTCAACGACTACTATATCTTTATCTTTAGCTTCATCTAATTTTAAATCACTCATTGTTGTTATAACAAATGAATGATCAAGTGGAGATTGACCGCTGTATACACATTCACCGCTTTTTTTATCTATAAAATCCGTTTGAAGATATAAAAGCATTCGTCTTGAATTATATATGCCGTTTGCAGTTAATGCAGCAAGTGCGCATATTGCAGCCTCCTCGCAATTTCCTGTTTTGTTTTTTTCAACACCTGCCAAAGTGAGAGCATAAGGCATCACAGCAGAATTTGCACTTGTTCGTTTTTTTATTACCTCTCTTTGCGCCATTATTTTTGAATGTACTTTATTTGATATATACTTTGCCAAATGATGAAGCGGGGATTTCTGCTCATTTTGTGTGCTTAAATAAAAAGTATCAATATAGGTACTGCTTAACCGAGGGAATTCATTTACGGATATGCGCATTATATCATCAGCATCTCTGATTTTTTTATTTTTAGCACCAAATGTTTGAAATTTATTTAATTGTATTAAATTTATTTTCATACAGCATTTAAAACTTCAAAAAAAATTTTTTGCCTGAGTGATTTATCGTTTAGCACAGTGTTTGAAGTGTATTTTTCTGCTTTTATAACAAAAAAGGAGTCAATATGGCAAAGAAAGTTTTAATGGTAACTACTAATTTTTCCGATATTAACGAAGAAATACATACAGGAGTGTGGCTTGAAGAATTTGCAGTTCCTTTTCTGACATTCAAAGCTACAGGATATGATGTTACAGTTGCAAGTCCAAAGGGAGGTGTTTCTCCGATTGATGAAAACAGTTTAAACTGCTCTAATCCTATGGAGTTGGATGATGCGGCAAAATATCTTAAAAATACGGCGAAATTATCCGATGTTGATTATAAATCTTTTGACGCACTGTTTTTACCTGGCGGACACGGACCGATATTTGACCTTGCCCATAATGATGATCTAAGAGCAGTTGTAGAATATATGTATATATATGACAAAATAATAGCTGCCGTTTGCCACGGAGTTGTCGGTTTAACTTATGCGTTTGATTGCAAAGAAAATCCGATATTAAAAAATAAACAAGTTACTGCTTTTACAAATAAAGAAGAACAAATTGTAAAAATGCGTGAATTTATGCCTTTTTCACTTGAAGATAAAATCAAATCACAAGGTGCCGTTTTTATAGCTGATAAACCTTGGAGCGAACATGTTGAAATCAACTGCAACCTTGTAACCGGACAAAACCAGCAATCTGCACTTTTAGCGGCAGAGGGAGTTATATCATTACTTTAAATAGAAATCCGCGTTAACGTATACTCTTATCTTTACTTTTCCTGCTTCAACGGGAGTAGAAACTTCTGCCGTTTCAACAGCGCCGTCGGCAAGCATTGCCTTTGCATAAAATCTGCCGTTAGATACTGCCATATCTGTAGAGCAAGACGCATTTATATGTTTTATTCCCTCAACGGAACTTCCCGCAGCTTTTGCTATTGAATCCGCCTGTGCTTTTAATTCCTTTAACAATTCGGGATACATTGCATTACATAAACTTTCATCGTTTTCGTACGAATAATAAAGTCCCTCAGTCCTGTTTGCACCGTTTGCTATAGCCGTATCAATTAACTTTGCTATTTTTGTTGTATCTTTTGTTTCTACGACAACGGAATTTACCGCACTGTAATTTTTTATTGTTCTTTTACCGCTTGATGTTGTTGTATATACGGGACGAACCGAAAAATTATTTGTTTTAATTACATCTGTTTGTTCTGTTGTTAATTCTTTTAAAGCGTTTATTATCTTTGATGATATTTCATTATTTGCAGAAGCAGCTTTTTGTGCGGTTTCTGCCGTATTCTCTACGGCGAATGTGACTCTTGCTATATTAGGCTCTATTTCCTTTGTCTTAGAAGCATTTAATGATATAAAGCCTGCTTCTTTTTTTATTCCCGTATCAGAAGCATTAACGCAGACACCTGTTAATATCAAAATTCCAAACAAAACCGCAGATATTAATTTTTTATTCATATTAATTTCTCATTTCTTTTTTTTCATTTAATTCATCAACTTCGGGTGTTTTTACTTCACTATCCGAATCTTCAATTTTTTTACTCATAATTTCAAATTCTTTGAATTGATTTAATTGAGAATTTTTTGCGCGTTCGAGAATATCTTTTATTTGCTCTCTTGACAGACCTTGACTAACTCCGAAACCGATTAACGGACGTCTGTTATTCAAAGCATATAATGAAAGTGCAATTATTGCCCATAAAACAATTCCCTGATATATATTTATAACGGAAACATAATCGGATTGCTGAAATCCAAAATTCCATAACTTCATGCATACCCAGCCCGGAGATATAACAAATCCCGCAATAAGACCAAGCACTACAAAAACGGCAGTTATTATACCGCGTACTCCGTTTATGGTTATTATTTTATAATTTTTATTCATATAAGTTATTCCTTGAAAAACAAATTAAATTCATTTTCTGACAGTATTATAACACCTAAATCAGACGCTTTGTCAAATTTTGAACCAGGGTTTTCTCCAGCCAAAACATAAGAAGTTTTTTTGCTGACACTGCCCGATACTTTTCCGCCCGCTTTTTTTATTCTTTCTTCAAACACGCTTCTGGGCTGAGAGAGAGTTCCCGTTATAACAAAGGTTTTTCCGTCAAATATATTTGAAGTTTTCTCATACGCACTGCCCTGCGGTTTTACTCCGTATTCTTCAAGTTTATTTAATATTATTTTATTATTTTCATCATTAAAAAACTCAACAACACTCTTTGCTGCCTTATCTCCTATCCCGTCAATTTTAATCAAATCTTCAATTGAAGCATTTTTTATACTTTCAAGTGTCGGGAATTCGTTTGCAATAAGCTCTGCCGTTTCTTTGCCTATTAATTTTATACTTAAAGCCGTTAAAAATTTTGTCATAGTAGGATTTTTTGTTCCTTGAATTGCACTGTAAAGATTATCAGCCGATTTCTCTTTTATCAAATCAAGTGTCATAAAATCGTCAACGGTTAATTTATATAAATCCGCAAAATCATTTATCAAGCCTTTTTCATAGAGTTTTTCTACAATTGATTCACCGACTCCGTCAATATCCATAGCTTCTTTTGAAGCCCAATATTCAATTCTGCCTTTTATTTGCGCCGGGCAATCAAGACTATTAGGGCAATACAGAGCCACTTCATCATCGGTTTTAACAAGCTCGGCTCCGCATGAGGGGCATTTATCGGGCATTGAATATACCCCCATATCTTCATTTTCTCTTTTTCTAATTACTTTCGGGATTATTTCGGCAGCTTTTTTTATTAAAACTTCATTTCCCTTATTAATTCCGAGCCTTTGTATTTCATCAAAATTATGCAGACTTGCTCGTTTTACTACAGTCCCCGCAAGTTTTACGGGTGTTAATATCGCAATAGGAGTTACCGCACCTGTTTTGCCTACGCTTAACTCAACATCCTCAAGTTTAGTCCAGACTTCTTCGGGCGGGAACTTAAATGCCGTAGCCCATTTTGGTGCTCTTGAAGTGTAACCGAGCTCATTTTGTTTGGAAATTTCATTAATTTTTATAACCATTCCGTCAGTTGCATAGTTTAAGTTAAACCTTTGAGTTTCCCAGTACTTACAAAGCTCAATAACCTCATCAATTCCTTTTACGAGTTTATAATTAGGATTAGTTTCAAAACCGAGTTCTTCAAGCAGTTTCATTCCCTCATAGTGAGTTTTAATTATATTTTTATCCTCGGGAAGCGCCGTATAAGCGAAAAAATGTAAATCTCTTTGAGCTGTTATTTTCGAATCCAATTGTCTTAAAGAACCCGCAGCAGCATTTCTCGGATTTGCAAATTCTTTTATTCCCCTCTCTATATTTTCTTCATTAAGTCTTTCAAATGAAGAAACGGGCATGTAAACTTCTCCCCTAACATCAATACTTATTTGTTTTGAAAGTTTTTGCGGAATTGATTTAATTTCTTTTATATTTTGAGTTATATTTTCACCCGCAATACCGTTACCTCTTGTAGCACCTAAAATCAATTCACCGTTTTTGTATGTAAGAGCACAAGATAATCCGTCAATTTTCAATTCAACTACTAAAGAAAGTTCATCCTCCTTGGGATATTCTTTTTTAACTCTTTCATACCATTTCCTTAAATCATCATAGTTATTAGAGTTATCAAGACTGTACAATCTGTACTTATGTACAACTTCTTTAAACCCCTCAGCAGCTTTACCGCCCACCTTTTGAGTCGGACTGTCCGCCGTTTTTAATTCGGGATACTCCGCTTCGATTCTGTTTAACTCACGAAACAACTCATCATATTCAAAATCGGTTATATTTGGAGCATCTTCAACATAGTATGCTCTGTTACTTTCTTCAATTATTTTTTTTAATTCCGAAATTCTTGCTTTTGCTTCCTGATAGTCCATTTTCTTTCCCCGAAATTCACACAAGTTAATAAAATTGTACTGATAGTTATTTCATTTTATAATAAAAATAATATGTCTATTATAAAATTTGTTAAAAAATTTAAGAAAATAAACAGAACACTTTTTACTACGCCGTCACATTCTCAAGGAGCAGGCGCCACGCCCGAAATTGCTTCTTTGCTCGGACGTAAGTTCTTTTCATGCGATTATTCGGAAGCTGAGGGGTTTGATAATCTTTCTAACCCGATTGGCATTATTAAAGTTGCACAAGACAATGCCGCAAAAATATATAATGCAAAATCAACATTTTTCCTTACTAACGGCTCAACTTCAGGTATTGTTGCCGCCATGAATGCCATTTTAAATCGTAATGATAAAGTTCTTATAAGCAGAAACTGTCATAAATCCGTTTATAACGGACTGGTTATTACAGGAGCGGTTCCCGTATGGTTTATGCCATACTATAACAAAGATTGGGGAATTTACGACCCTGTTAATATTGATTATCTCGACGAGATGCTCAGAAAAAACAAAGATATTAAATTATTTATTATGACTAACCCTACTTACGAGGGAGTAATTTCTGATGTAAACAGAGTTGCAAGCGTATGTAAAAGATATAATGTAAAATTACTCGTAGACGAAGCTCATGGAGCTTTATGGAATTTTCATAGATCACTTGGAGTTCCCGCAATTCTTGAGGGCGCGGATATTGTTGTTCAATCTCTGCATAAAACTGCAGGCGCGCTTAATCCGTCTGCAATTTTGCTTATCGGAAACGACTCGGATATAAATCCAAAACAAATTCAAGAGTCGCTTAATCTTATAACAACTACATCTCCGTCATATCCGTTATTAATGAATATTGAGGGGACAATTAATTATTTGAATTCCGAAAAGGGCAGAAGTAAAATTACCGAATTGGTAAAAAATGTTAACAGACTTGTCAGAACCTTGCGTGATATTCCTAATTTGGAAGTATATTCCTATAACAATGATGTAACTAAAATTCTTGTTAAACTTACAAACATATCAGGATTTGAATTATCTGACATTTTATTTGAAAAATATAATATAGAAGATGAACTTGCAAATGAGAAATCCGTACTGTTTTTAACCGGGTTAGGCACAACAAAAAGCAAATTAAAAAAACTTGAAAAAGCACTTACCGAAATATGCTCAAATAATATAAAAATTACCGAAGCCCAAGAAGATACCAACTTGATGTATACCGTTGAGCCAAGAGTTAAATATACCCCCGCACTTGTATGGAATAAACCATACCGCGAAGTGGAGCTTAAATATTCCGTATCACGCGTTGCAATGGAAGTCATAACAAATTATCCGCCCGGAATACCCGTTCTTCTGCCCGGAGAAGTTATTAAAAAAGAACATTTGGAGTTCCTTAAAGACAGAAAAAAAATAAAGGTGCTGGCTTAATGGCTTTTTTTACAAAAGATGAATATTTAGACTGCCATTTTATGAAGCATTCGCTTCATTTCTTTCATGACTCAATAAAAGCCTGCTGCACCAATGCTCAAGGCCCAGTTTTTTACCCGAATTACTCGGGCGGTACAATTGATTGGAATTATATTTATGATGTCAGAAAAAAGTATATAAATGATATAAACTCCTTTTGGAATAAAAAAACTATTCCCGAGTGCTGTAAAAATTGCAGCGAGCTAAATTTATATAAATCAAAAAATAAAGTTAAAAAATTTGAAAATATTATTGATACCGTATATTTTCATCACAGTATGTCTTGCAATGCAAAGTGTATTTATTGCTGCTATCGAGAACTCAGTAAAGGTTTTAACTATAAAGTCATGCCTGCGGTTAAATCTTTAATTGATAATAAAATTTTATCAAAACACGCTTCCATATATATGAGCGGAGGCGAAATTACCATTAATCCAGAGTTTGAGGAGTTACTATACCTGCTTATTAACTATCTTGACTCAAAAATTGAAATTCTGACCTCGGGGATTAAATACTGTAAATCAATTGAATCCGCATTTAAGGCTGACAGATGTATGCTTATTATTTCTCCTGACTGCGCAGACAGAGAAACTTATAAAAAAATCAAACAGGTAGACTGTTTTGATGAACTTGTTAATAACTTAAAATCATACATAAATGCCTGCGAAAACGCAAAAAATAATATTATATTAAAATACATTATTGTTGATGATATTAATGATAATAATGAGGAAATTAAAAAATTCATTAACTTAGCTAAAGATTTGGGTATAAAAAATGTCAGAATTGATATAGACTACGAAAAATATAATATTGATAACTATGAAGCAATCCCGCAAAAGTATTTTGATTTAATTTTATTCTTTAACCAATTATCAAAAGAAGCAAACTTAAACGTTCAGCACTGCAACCAGGTTGATTTTATACTTTCTAAGAAAAATAAGAGTTAATTATAATGCTCAAATTAATATCATTTGTAATATTAAGAATACTGTCTAACCCGATTGCAAACGTATTTCAAAAAAAACTGTCAAACGATAATTCTTCATTAACAATAAATTTATACAGCTACCTTTTTTTAAGCATAATATCTTTGCCCTTATTAAAGGGAGTTACATTCGAAAATTACAATATATCCTTTTGGCTGACCGTATTTACAGCGGGATTATTATGTTCACTCGGAACATTATGCGCCATAAAAGCAGTTAGCATAGGCGAATTATCCGTAATGGGGCCTATAAACTCATATAAATGCGTAATAGGATTTTTGGCTTCGCTCTTTTTATTAAAAGAAATCCCCTCTTTTTTAGGATTTATCGGAATGGCACTTATTGTTTGGGGAAGTAAATTTGTATTTGAAAACTGCGATGAGGGATTTTCCTTAAAACTGTTTAAACGAAAAGATATTCAATACAGACTTTTAGCACTATTGTTAACGGGAACGGAAGCAGCTTTGTTAAAAAAAATAATAATACTTTCTTCCGTTAAGATTTGCTTTATATTATGGTGTTTCGTCGGCTTATTTTGGACAATTATTTTTATCTGCATTACAAGAAAGAAATATAAACTTGACGCATATAAAGATTTGGCAGAGTGCGTATTGATTGCAATATGCCTTGGAATAATGCAATATTCAACAAATTATGTATTCAAGTATATAAATGTCGGCTGCGCATTAGCACTGTTTCAGCTTTCCTCTGTTGTTACGGTTATATTCGGATATAAAATCTTCCACGAACAAAACCTTATAAAAAAACTGATTGGAAGCGCAATTATGATTTTAGGCTTTTGCTGTATTTTAATTAAATAATTTATAAATATTTTTAAATAACTTTGATTAAAAGCACAAACTAAAACAAATGAAAGAACAACTTTTTCAAATGTCTTTTTAGATTATGCTGAGTATAATGTCTTGAAACAATTTCCAGCCACATATCAGTCCTTACCTTTGTACTGTAATTTTTGTATAATATTTCTCTGCATTTTTCAAAATCAAAATCAAACTTGATTTCACCGGATTTTATTTTTTCAATTTTTTCGTTCCAGTCTTCACCATCATGTACAATAAATTCTTTTGGATAATTTACAAGCTCCGCAAGTTTAACGTATTCCGGAATATCACTAACCAATGCAGGAACACCAAGATAAAGAGTTTTTAACATTCTGCAGTTATCTTTTGCTAATCCTTCGGGAGTTTTTTCTTGAGGAATTACAATTAAATCAAATTTTTGGATATCATAATCAACTGTTTCTCTGCTCCACTCAATATCCCCGCCTCGAGTGATTATTTTAACATCTTTTATATTGAATTTTTTTATCAAAGTTATATTATACGATGTACCAAAGCATCCTATCTTACATTCCTTTAAATTTGCAATAGGATTTCGCAGTGGTATATCCTCCGCAATTACATCAGGTGTTTCCCCCAGAACTCCTATATTTTTATTAAATGTTAAATATTGTTCCCTCATATATTCACAGCTTGTAATAACAAAATCCGAATATTTAACAAGATTTAATATTTTATCAAAAAACAAATCATCAATATCAAATATTAAAAATTTATTACTAAACAAAAGTTTAAAAAAACGTTTTCTTAAATATTTATAATTACTTTTTTGAAATACTACGATTTCAGATTTTTTTGAACTATCATTAATTGTTACATTATAGCCCCTTTTTTTTAACTCTCTTACTAAGTCATATACTCTAATTCTTGTTGAACCTGTATTTTCATCTGTTGATGTTATAAAATTTATTTTTTTATCTTTTAACATAGTTTTATCCTATCCGCATAAATTTAAATATTATCGGCTATTTTTATAAAGAATTGCCGTACATTTTATTTCCGAGCTTCAATTCTGACATCACGATTTAATCTCTTATCGTGATATTCCGGATTTTTTATTTCAATATTTTTATATGAAAGTTTTTCCAATTCATACTTAATATGCATTGCAGACCAGCCAAATCTATATGTAGTATATTTAACTTTTTTCTTATGCTGGTCTAAATCAAAAGCATAAAAAGCACGAAGTGCTTCAATGTAATCATAATAATTTTTTTCATCATACAAAGAATTTATATTAATAATGCTATTTGAAAGTTTTTTCACTTCGGGAAATTCTATGATAATTTTCCCCCCCCCCTTAATTTCCAGCAAATTATAACAAGACTGCAAAAAATCTATAGCCTCATGAAATCTAAGATATGAAAGTCCATGAATAATTTTTATATTCTTTATTGAATTTTTTTTAAAAAATTTATTTATATTAACTATATTCATAATCAAGTCAACTTTATTTGAACCGTTTTCATCAATATTTATCCAGCCCTTTTCATATAAAGTTCCGGAGCATAAATTCAAATTCAGTTCCTTTTTACTCAAATAAAGAAAAAAAACATAAAGCCTTGTATATAATATATTATTTTTAAATAACGTATTGATTAATTTTCTTCGAATTTTTTTCATTAACAGTCACCCCTACTTTGCATACTTTATAACTTGTTCAGCAATATATTCTCTTTGGTTTTCACTTACCCACCAACCTACGGGAATGCATAAGTGTGTTCTATTAAATGCTTCAACTCCCGGTAATTCGGACTTAAATTCAGAAAACATTGAGTGAGTATCATTTCTTGCATGAACTTTTGAAGACATAATATTTAAACTTTTTAACTTTTGCATTAATTCGTCTCTGTTATCGACATGAATTGTATACAGCCAATAAGCAGATTTGCCGTTAGGATTTTCCAAAACAGGCAGAACATTTGAACAGTTTTTAAATGCTTTATCATAAAATTTAGCATTATCTCTGTGTTTTTTAAGAAGTTCCGGTAAATGTTTAAAATTAACATTTCCTATTAATGCACAAACATCATTCATATGAAATTTGTATCCGGCTTCCGGAACATCTATTTCACATCTTAAATCTATACCTTCTCTTATTGTTCTATCTATTCCATACCACTTTAAAAGTTTTGCTCGTTGATAATCTTTTTCAGATTTCATCCATAATAAACCTCCGTCAACAGAAGTTACATGTTTAATTGCTTGAAGCGAATTAACAGAAAAATCTGAATGGTTGCCGAATTTTTTACCTTTATATTCCATCCCCATAGAATGCGCACCATCTTCTATTGTCATAATTCCTGCTTTATGAGCAATTTCATTAATTTTATCTATATCACAAGGATTACCACCCCAGTGAACCATTGTAACAGCTTTTGTATTTTTAGTTATTTTGTTTTCTATATCTTCAGGTGATATTGAACCGGTCACAGGATCAACATCAGCCCAAATTATTTTTGCTCCGTTACATAAAATTGGAGTATTTGTTGCTGTACAGGTAATAGGGGTAGTTATTATTTCATCTACATTTGAATTATAATAACCTTTATAATCATTTTGATGTAATGCCATATGATAAGCCAAATGCAGACCCGATGTACCCGAATTTAAAGTTACCAAATTATCATTTCCAAAATATTTTTTCAAAACCGCCTCAAATTCTTGAACCCTCGGTCCTTCGCCAATCCATCCGCTATGAATAGTTTCAAGTAACGGTTTATCTATATCTTTTGATACAAAAACTTTAAATAAAGGTATCATATTTTCATTTTGCATATTACATCGCTCCTTTTTTTATTTTTCTAAAATTTTTCTTATTTTTTCCTTGTTTTATACTGACTACCCGATTTTATCTTCTTTCACTTAATGGAATTGAATTTCTCTTTTTTGTAAAAACAATTATTGAGTTATAAAAAGAAATGCTATCTGTGATACAAGTAAATAACGGAACTTCCAAATTGTCTTTTCCCTCCAAACTTCTATACCTGTCATTTGAATTAAAGAAACAGGCATTAAGAGCATCAATATGTTCTTTTGCATATTCAACAAAAGTATTTTTGGAGTCAATAAATTCTGTCCAATAGTTAGTATGCAAATCTTCTACCAAATATACCCCCCCCCAGATCGGAAATTTTATCGTAGCAGGCTTCGAATGTTGTTATTTGCTGATTTGTTGTATGCCCGCCATCTTCTATTAATATATCTATTTGGGGAAGCTGTTTCATTAAATCCTGCATTGATTTTAGATTTCCCTGGTCTGCAATCATAATATGTATATTATTTTCTAAATCTTCATATTGTTTGCAGGCAGGGTCTATATCAACCCCATATATATGGCATTTTTCTCCAAAATATTTTTTCCACATTCGCAAAGAACCTCCTTTGCAAACTCCTATTTCCAAAATATTTACGGGTTTATTTCTGAATTTTTCAAAATGATTATTATAAATGTGAAAGTAATGATGCATTTTATCAATACTTTTATCATTAGAATTTAAAAAATATGTGTATAAATCATTCATATCGTCATCATATTTGAATGGATCTAATTTTGATTTATTAGATAAATATTTTGAATTTACCTTAAATTTATATGGTCTTGAAAGATTCGATTTAAACCTTAATCTTATACCCAAAATTTTAATTTCTTTATATGACTTGTTATTTATTATTTTGTTACTTATTGAAAAAATTTCTTTTTTTAACGACATAAACAATCTCCTTTATATACTTTTGCTCCTGTTATGTATTTTTTCATTCTTAATTTTCCTTGTTTATTTATTTCATACTCCTGTTCCGCTGTTGTATAATATTTTGCAGTTCCAGCTGTTCACTGCTGTTTAAAATATTTTCTATTTTTTCAGCTAATTCCTTAGTTTTCTTTATATAATGAGCTGGCTGCCCCCCCCCAAACTTCACCATCGGGAATATTTTTTGTCACTACACTTCCTGCACCAATTACACAGTTATTTCCTATAGTTATGTTCGGCAAAATTATTGACGAACAACCAATGAAACAATTGTCCCCTATTTTGATTTTTCCAAAAATTGCATTATTTTCAGCGTTTGCACTTGTATATGATTGGGAGAAATACTGTTTACACACATGAACCGACGCATCATGAGTTAAAAAAGTTATGTTTATCGATAACAAACAATTTTTTCCTATTTCAATTAAATAAGGTTCACTTCCCCATATACAGCCGGAACAAATATATGTATTTTCACCGACTTTTACGCCAAGTCTCCTTACGTATTCGGCATTGTCATATCCGTTATTAACTTTTTTTCTGTATGAAAATACTTTTATGTTAAATAAAAATATTTCTGTTTTTCCGTCGTAAAATTTTATTTTTTTAAATATTTTCATAAACTACTTCCCATAAAATTCCCGATACCATTTAACAAAGTTGTGAACACCTTCTTCAACATTCACCTTAGGTTTAAAATCAAAATTTTTATAAAGATCAGAATTATCAGCTTCAGATTTAACTACTTCTCCCGGTTGTATCGGCATATAGTTTATAATAGCTTTTTTGCCTATTTCTTTTTCCATAAGCTCTATATACCGCATAAGTTCAACAGGATGAGAATTCCCTATATTATAAATTTTAAAAGGTGCTACTCCGCTTGAAGACGGGTCAGGAACAGCTGAATTCCCATTCCAACTTTCATCAATTTCGGGAACTTTCCCTAAAAGCACTTTACAAACACCCTCGGCAATATCTTCTACATAAGTAAAATCTCTAATCATTTGACCATTATTAAATACATTTATAGGTTTTCCTTCAATAATATTTTTTACGAATATAAATAAAGCCATATCCGGTCTGCCCCAGGGCCCATATGCATTAAAGAATCTTAACCCCGTTGTCGGGATATTAAATAAATGCGCATAAGAATGTGCTATTACTTCATTTGCTTTTTTTGTCGCTGCATACAAACTTAATTGATGATTACAGCCGTCTGTTTCATCCCATGGCATTTTTTTATTTGCCCCATAAATTGAGGCGGTTGAAGCAAAAACAAAATGCTTAACATCATTATGTCTGCACTGTTCTTCTATATTTACAAAACCTGTAATGTTTGAATCTATATAAGCATACGGATTTTCAAAACTATATCTTACTCCTGCCTGGGCAGCTAAATTTAAAACTCTTTGTGGTTTATGCTCTTTAAAAATACGTTCTAAATTTATTCTATCAACTAAATCTATTCTTTCTTCTATAAAATTTTCAAATTGATGTAAATTTTTAAGCCGCGCTTCTTTTAAATTAACATCATAATAATCATTAACATTATCAATACCAATAACGGTATAGCCTGCTTTTAGCAGTCTCAACGCAACAAAATAACCTATAAACCCTGCACTACCCGTAACTAATACTTTCATTATTTATCTTCACCTCTAAATTTAATATTTAAAGGTTGTAATTCCTTTAATAAACTGTGCAGCGGAAGTCCTTCCGTAATTTTTGTAAACGCATTTACATCTTTAGGAAAACATTTGCCTCCGTATCCGAATTTGCCGTCAGGACCGGGAACTTGTGTGTGTGGTGTATTTATATATCCGCTTAATAAAATTCCTTGTTGAATTTTTCTGTAATTTGCCTCATATCTCTTGCATAAGTCATAAATTCCGTTAAAATATGTTACCTTTAATGCGCCGAATACATTGTGCGCATATTTCGTAATTTCTGCCTCTAAGGAAGACATTTCTATGTGTTTTTTACCTTTAAAAATCAAACTTAGTAATTCCGGTTCTGCAGTAAACACCATAGGCTGAGAACAAAAATCTTCATAAGCTGTTCGTTCCGTTAAAAATTCCGGCATAAAATATACATGCCTGCCTGTTTCTTTTGATAATCTGTCTGATGTGCCGGGAGTTATTGTCGTTCTTATGAATATCGGTTTTTTCAAAGGCAGATTTTCGATTATTTCTTTTAACAGCGTTAAATCTTGTGTTCCGTTTTTCTCGGTCGGAATATGAATACTGATAAATATCGCATCAGCTTTTGAAACATCATCATTCATTCCCTTTGGCGGATCTGAAACCAAAATATTAATTGACGGATTGTGTTCTTCTATCCATTTTTTTAATGCTCCGCCAATAAATCCACAGCCGATAATTCCTATACTAATACCCACTCCCGTTCTCCTTTAACTGCTTTTTTATTGTTATTTTCATTCCTAATATTGTTAAAATTTTCTTACAGGAATTTGAGTAATAATTTTTTATAGAAAATATTTTTTCTGCAAAATTACGATATGAAAATTTCATGTTTGAATTTTGCATAGAAAGTAATTTATTAATGGAAAATAATTCATACTTTTCTGAAACCGAATATAATTCCTTACTCTGTTCCGTACACTTATTGCTTAATGTTTCATTTATCAGATTAATCCAAGTATCTTTTATAATATTGTAATCATACTTTTTCATTGATTTAACTGCTTCTTGACTAAATTTAGAACGCAATTTCTTATCATTTATTAAAATTTCAATTTTCTCAGCAAAATCGCTATAGTCTTCTTCTGCCAAAAGCCCGTTCTTATTATCAATAATTAATTCATTTACACCGCTGGCACCTTTAAATCCGACCGCAGGCAAACCTACGCTTAACGCTTCTGAAAGTCCATTGGGAAATCCCTCAAAATAAGACGGAAATACACAAAAATCATAGTTTATGAATGTTTCAAACGGATTTTTCGTCACTCCGCAAAAATGAATTTGATTTTCCAAGTGCAGAGATTTAACGAGTTTCTTTAATTGCAGCTCAAGCTCCGGCGGCTGAGACTGCCCGTATATATCAATAGTCCAATCTTTATATTTATTTGCAATCAGAGCAAAAGACTTTATTAAAAATTCATGACCTTTCCAACAGTCTATTCGGCTTAAATATATTATTTTCTTATTTTCCGCATCGGTATTTATATATTTTAATACCGATTTCGTTGGATTTGGAATACAAACAACATTTTTATTCCTTATATATTCGGGTAATAATTTGTGATAGCTTGGAAATAAAATTTGTGAAATTGTATTAATATATATATCTTTTAAATGTTTTGTTTTTTTATGTACCGCAAAATAAAAATCAGGTCTTGACCTAAATAATAATATTCTTGGAATATCATTATATTTTTTAGACAATTTTGCATTAACATATAAATATGCAAAGAAAAAAAGAATAATAGACGGTCTATTCTCTTTAATAAAAAGATTTATAGCCTTTGAAAATGTATTTCTGCCTCCATAATAATTGTATAAATTTATAAATTTAATTCTTTCATCTAAATTAGGATTTCGGGTTTCTTTTGTATAGCAAATAGCATATACATCATATTTTTCGCAAAGAAATTTAGAAATATCTGTAAAAGATGTAATAGCTCCGCCTGTAGTATTTACAATTTCATTCTGGGTTATAATAAAAACCTTTTCTTTATACATTACCCCTCCAAACTAAGGTAATTATAAAGATTAGAATTATCATTAACTCAATAGCAGTTATTGCAAGTAAAATATAAAAAATGTTTTTGTATTTTTTATATTTTTTCCTTGCTTCTAACGGTTTAGAAAATATAAGTCTTTCAAGAAATTGTCTATCATTTAAATATAAATTTATGTGATTTTTGATTACCGACAGCCAAATTTCATTTTGATTTTTTTGGAATATCTGTGTTCTCGTTTCTTGGTCATATTTACGATAATAAAACAAAACTTCATCAATTTGATAAACATCAAGACCTTGTTCAATAAATGAAAGCCATAAATCAAAATCTTCCATACCATTCATCATGTAATTTTTATACATTCCGACTTTTAAAAAATCTGATTTTCTGAACAATGCGGTGTTAAAAATACAGTTTTCATATAATATGTCAGATTTATTGAATTTTTTTAATTTCCAATTTCTATTTTTTTTGCCAAATATTCTTGCTTTGCAGTAAACAATCCCAATATTAGGATTAGTATCTAATATTTTTACTGCCTTCTCTACATAAGCAGACTCTATTTTATCGTCTGCATCTAATGGTAATATATACTCACCATGACAGGCGTTAATTGCAGTGTTTCGTGAATAAATTACACCATTATTTTTCTCACTGTTAATGTATAATATATTTTTATACTTATCTGCAAAACTCTTAATTATTTTATGAGTATTATCTGTTGAACCGTCATTAATACATACTATTTCTATATCCGAGTATGTCTGTGATAATGCGGAATTAATTGCTTCGGCAACATACTGTCCTTGATTATAACAAGGTATTATAATTGAAACTTTTACCATTATTCCACCGATTATTTAGCGATTAAACAATTTTAAATTTATGCAACAATATTATAGAATTGTTGTATGCTCAGATTGGTAGAATACAAACTATATCTGAAATTAAGCAGTTAAAAATTTTATTAATATATTTAACAATTTATAAATATAAAAATTTTTGTGTTAAACTTAAATAGTTAATTTTAATTTTATCTCAACAATTCTATAATATTGTTGAGATAAATTTTACCCATAACTTATAACATTTATATTCATAAAACAAAATTAATATAACTCTCATCTATCCGGTCTTGATCTATACCTATATACTTTAATGTTACTTGAGGAGTGAAATGATTGAATATTTTTTGTAATATTGCAACATCTTTGAATTTCTGATAATGATGATAACCAAAAGTTTTTCTTAAAGTATGAGTTCCGACAATATAATCTATACCTGCATCTTGACAGGCTTTTTTTATGATTCTGTAACATTGAGTTCGTTCCATTCTATTATTAAAAATAGAAATAAATAAAGGTTCATCATCATTTCTGTCTTTGGTAAATTTTTTTAAAAGCGGTTTTAGTTTCGTGTTAATTGGAAATCTTTTATATTTCCCTGTCTTAATCTCAAATATATTTATATAATTTTTATTCTTTACATCTTTAACGTCCAAATTTAGTATGTCCGAAATACGTAAACCGCAATTAATTCCAATTAAGAATAATAGTAAATTTCTTAAACTTTGTTTTTTTAAGATTTTTTCAATTTTTTTTAAATCTTCCATATTTCTAATTGGTTCTACTGTACACATATTTTTTCCTTTCTTTTTTAATTACTTACTGAAAAGCAATAATTCATAAACTTTAAAGCAGCAATTTTAAAAAAACAGATTGCATAAAGAAATACAAAAATTAAAGTTTTTGCTACCTTTTATTTTTAAAAAAAATAAAATCTTTAAATCAATATACAAAACTTTTGTAAAGCACCCTCTGCTCGTCATTCGTTAAAAAAAAGGAAAAAGGAGAAAAAACATATTAACAGATATTTACAAATAAACCGCAGAATATTTAACTCCATATCTGATTCATTAATGTATAGCTCATATAAAAAACACTATGTTTTAAAAATAATAAACGAAAAATCGCATAAAATTTCTGTAAGCGCAATTATGATTTTAGGCTCTTGCTGTATTTTAATTAAATAATTTACTGATTATTATTCTGTAATAAGGTTTCACAAGCGGATATTATTGACTCATAAAGTTCAATTCTTAAATCGAAATCAGTATATCCCGAAATACTTAACAATTCTTTGTCGGAATTAAGCGCATTTTGATATGCCTCTTTTTCATTTTGGGATTTTAATTTTATAAAATCAATAATTAATTGCTTATCAACACTACTTCCTAAACTTTTAACACTATTTTCAATTAAACTTGTAAAATATGTTTTAGTACTTGAACGCTTTATTTTCATAAAAATACTGTTCAAATCATTTTTATATTTAGAAACTGGTTTTGGTAATGAACCAAATTTATCTTTCATTCCATAAGCAAGAATCATAAGTGCATCATTTTCGACACTGTTATAAATAAAGTTTGCTGCTTTTAATGAATTAAGTGCTTTTTCAACATCATCCATTTTACTAAAATATTGATTATAAAAATCCTCATAAGATAAATGATTAGAAGTTTCATTTTGCATAACATGTGTACATTCATGCAAAATTCTGTCTAAAAAAATAATTCTGCCATTTTTATCACAGGTATTTGGAACAGCTACATAAATTTTTTGCGGTAAAGATTTTGCAACTAAATGCCCGCTATCATTTACCAAGAAGCTAACCTGCTGCTGAGTGTATCCTGCAGTATAAGTATGAGTATTGTTATTTTTGGGAAGATTTTTATAATCATCAAAGGTTGTAGACGGTGAATATTTTTGAATTATTCTTTCTATTGATTTTAAATCAAAACCTGCCTCATTCATAATCAAATCTGTCATTTCAGATTTAAGTGCATCATATTGCGGGTTTTGAGAACTGCCTTTAAAATTTATATTATTTGATTTTATAAAAGTATCTTGAATTAAATTCAATCGTGCATTCTTGTTCGTATAAGACTTAAAGATATTTATGTCAGAACCAATAGCAGATATTTTCATATTTTTCCTTTCTATGCAGAAAATAAAGAAGGTAAAAAAATAAAATTGCTCAAAATAAAAGTAAATGTTACGATTGTAAATAATAAACACAAAAAATACGCCTGGCGCGATTCGAACGCGCGACCCACTGCTTAGAAGGCAGTTGCTCTATCCAGCTGAGCTACAGACGCTTATATGTTTATTAAATCATATAAATTTTTTATTTCAATATTTTTTTAATTGTTACAATTGTAAATTTATTTAAAAATCAAGCAATTTTTACATATTTTTATACTTTATATAAGTAACTAGGAGAAACATGTATTATGGCTATTAGTCCTTTAGATTTCAAAAATCAATATTTCGGCGGACTTACATCAGGCTCACAAGGGGTTGATCGTTTTGGCGGAAATAGCTCCGCATACAAAGGTTATCCCGGTACCGAGAGCGTTTCCGGAATTGACAGAGGCATATTTGCTACTCCGACACAAAGTGCCGGCGCTTCTAACGTCAATGCAGGCTCTGATGTTATAAGCAGAATAGGCAAAATTAACGGTGAATTATCACCTAATATGCAAAGCCCAACTCTGGCAAACCGTCTTGATATTATGGCTTAATATTTGATTAAATCTTTTATTTTTACTATAATTACAGTATGAAGAATCTGTATAATATTGATGATTGGTCAGATGTTTCATATCTTAGACTGGGTGAAATTTTATTGGAATCCGGCAAGATTAATTTAATGCACCTTTCCATGGTTCTTGATATACAGAGGTTTCAAAAAATGCCTTTCGGGGAAATATTAGTTTCTATGAAAGTTATCAATGAAAATGACTTAAAACAGGCATTAATTGTTCAAAAATTCATACAGAAAAGATGTAAAAATGAATAGATTTATTGTAAGATTATTACTCGTTTTTTCGGCATTAATGTTAATGCACTGTTCTTATGCGCAAACACTTGAGTTCGCTCAAGTCGGAGATGTTCACTACACTTTAGAAAACGAAGATTTAGATAGAAATTTATATTTTTTGGCACTTTCGCTTAAAAAAAAGTCACCCGAATTTGTCATTTTTCTCGGTGATAATGTTAACCGTTCAAAAGAAGAAGACGTTATCGGCTTTATGCGGGCGGTATACCCCATAAGAGAGCCTTACTATCTTGCTTTTGGTGATACAGATGCTCACGAATTTGCCGGACTTGAAAAATCTATTTATCTTGATATCGTTTCCGCGTTTAATAAAAATCAAGATGATAAGAAAAAATATTATTATTTTAAGCCTAACAGCGATTTTGTTTGCGTTGTGCTTGACGACACCTCGGATTTTGCGCAATCAAAACACGGAGAAATTCCGCAGGAACAACTTGATTGGCTTGAAAAACTTTTAATAAAATACCCAAGAAAATTATTTATTATATTCCATCACTGCCCCATCATGCCGCCTCGTGACGAATATAAACTATCTATGATTAACGCGGATAAATATAAAAATCTGTTAAAAAAATATAATAATATACTTATGGTTTCAACAGGGCATTATCATCAATCTTTGGTACAAAAGGATGACAACGGAGTAAGGCATATCAGTGCACCTGCGTTTAAGGATATACCTCACTCTTATCAACTAATTAAGATTAATTATGACGAAAATTCTTATAAATCACCTAAAGATGTTGAAATCACCGTTAGTGAAGTTAAAGTCTAAAGTTACTTGGAATTTTTATATATGTAATTTCTTGCACATTCAAACATTGCAAGCCCGAGTCCTTGATTATTTTCAAAGTTAAATCCGCCTGCTTGAAGCACCTGCTTTAATCTCATTTCCCAAAAGTCATACATTTCCTCTTTTGATACATCAAGAACCTGTGCTATTAAACTTATATCCTCCCAATCTAAAGGTATTGGTCTTGCACCTCTAAGTATATCAACGATAGTTAACCTTTGTTTCCTCGGAAATGATTTTAAAAATTGAACCGTAGACATCTTTTTTTCTTTTTGCTTTTCTCTTATAAACTCTGTCGTCTCATCAACTATTATAGGATCTTGTGGAATTTTATATTCGCTGAATTCCTCGGGTGATATATCCATTACTGTCGCTATACGTTCTAAAGTCGTGCTTCGTGTTGAAAAAGGTATTGTTTCATCAATTAAATTGTAAACATAAGAAAGCGTTACACCTATCATTTGAGCAAAATCTTTTTTATGTAAATTTGTATTCTCAAGAAAATTATAAAGCATTTCACTGCTTTTCATTGTCATTAGCGTATCTTTTTTATTTGCCATCTTAAATCTCCCTATTTTTATTTAATAATCAGTCATAACTTTAACTTTTTAATTGGTAAGTAGAATAAAAATGTGGGATAATTTTTAAAAAAGGGATAGGCATGCAATGAAATTAATTATATGTTTGGGAAATCCGGGATTAAAATATTCAAAGACAAGACATAATGCAGGATTTATGTTCGCAGATAAACTTGCGCAAACTATAAGTGCCGAATTTAAACAGGAAAATAAATTCAAATCCGAAATCGCAAAAGGAATATATAAAGATGAAGCTCTTTGGATTGTTAAACCTCAAACATTTATGAATTTATCAGGTGAAGCACTCCTTGCAATAAATAACTTTTATAAAACAGATATTAAAGATTTGTTTGTAGTGTATGATGATATATCTTTGGATATCGGAAAAATCAGAATAAGACCAAAAGGTTCAGACGGCGGACATAACGGTATAAAATCAATAATTAAGAATGCAGGCACTGATACTTTTAACAGATTAAAAATCGGAATAGGTCCTCAACCGCCATATATGAAATCGGAAGATTACGTTTTGCAAAATTTTAATGATGATGAATTTAAAATATTAAATGAAACAATAACAAAATGCGTAGAAGCGTTTTTATATTACTGTGATACAAGTGATATTATTAAAGTTCAGAATAAGTATAATTAAGAAAGTTCTTCGGCTTTCAGCCTGCGCGAAATTCGCTTCTTAAATTTCGCTCACTTTGAGCCTGTCGTTCCTCCACTTCGTTGTCGTCACTTCGGCTCTTACGTTCTTCGGCTTTCAGCCTACGCGAAATTCGCAAAAAAAAGAGGGCAATATTGCCCTACTGTCTGGAATTAAGAATAGTTGGAAGTATGAAAAAGATACTTATATATAACGAAATAAATGGTCATTATACAATTCACCACTTGGGCTAAAAAAAATAAATCTATCGGCTAATATTTTTTTATTTATTAAGTGCTTATAATACACTTAATGCTTAATCGCACTAATATCTTGATTTTTTATTTGTTAAGAAATATAAAATCTAAAGTATTGACAAAATATTTTTTCTAATTCATAATGAATATATAAAATAAAGTGTAATTAAAACACTTTAACAGAGAGGTCACAATGAGAATAAATCCTATTAATAATATAACTTATAAAACTCAAAGTTTTAAACATACGGCTGTTCCTTATCCGGAATACGAAAAAGCATATATTTATGCTGCCGCTGATACTTCTATTTTCCATAAAATAGCTAAACTTTTTAACCCTAAAGTTGATAAGGAAACTGAAAAAATTAAAACAGTTATTGATAAAACTTACAACGGAATACCTACTCCGCAAAAACAATTACTTTCAGTTCTGGTTTAATCGTGTTCATTTAACACCCATTTTGTTCTCAGTTTCCATTGTATCATTGTCAGAATAAGTATAATCAAAAACAATATGTATGCACCCGCTGAGGCTTTGCCGATTTCAAATGTTTCAAACGCATTTTTGTATATCCAGTATACAATTACATTCGTTGAATTCTCGGGTCCGCCCTGCGTCATCAGATATATTAAATCAAATATTTGAAATGAACTTATTGTCGTTATTATCAGCACAAAAAAGATTGTCGGACTCAGCATCGGAAGTGTTATACATAAAAAAGTCCTTACAGGCGAAGCTCCGTCAATTTTCGCCGCTTCATATACCTGCGAACTGATTGCAGAAAATCCCGATAAGTATATCACCATATTATATCCGATTAATTTCCAAACTGATATCAGTATTAAAACAGGCAGGGCTGTTTGTGCGTCATACAACCACTGGATATTTATCTTGAATATTGTATTGACCGCGCCGATATTCGGGTCAAAAATCCATTGCCATACCATTGCAATTACTATCATCGGGGTTATAAAAGGTAAAAAATATGCTGTCTTGAAAAATTCGCTGTTCCTTATTTTAGAATTTATTATTGATGCCAAAATCAACGGAATTATTGCCGAAAATAATGTTACACATAGTGCATATACTATTGTATTTTTAAATATCAGTTTAAATTCCCAGGAGGTTAATAAATTTATATAATTATCAACACCCGCAAACTTTATTTTATTTATTAAATTCCAATCACAAAAACTTAACATAAAAGAACCGATAGAGGGAAGAAAAATAAATATTAAACACCCTGCTATCGAGGGCAGCAGAAAAAATGCAAGTAAATTTTTTTGTAAAAATCTATTTTTCATAATTACTTTAGCTTATAATAAATTAAGTAAGAATAATACTTAATAAATATACAATAAAATTCGGAGCAGAACAAAAATAATGACAAAAATATTAAACTTAGAAGCATTCGGAAAAAATGATATAAGAGGTGTATACGGCGAAGATATCACAGAAGAATTGTTCTATTATACAGGTAAAGGATTTGTTAATTATATACAAAAAAAATCGGGTTTAAAACCTAAAGATATTTGGATTACCATATCAAAAGACGCTCGTAAACATTCGGAATCACTGGCAAAAATTCTTGCAAAAGGGATTGTTCACATGGGGGCTAATGTCATAAATCTTGATTTAGTTCCGACTCCGTTAGGATATTATTCTGAATTTACATCCTATCCCGAAAATATCAGTGAAAACATTAAAATAAGCGCCGCTTTGATTGTTACCGCCAGCCATAATCCGCCCGAATATAACGGTTTAAAAATGACTTATAACAAAGTTTCTTTAGATGAAAATGAAATAAAAAAAGTCAAAGAATATACTCATGAACAAATGTCAAATGATATTACATCGGTAAAACACGGTGAAAGCCGATTATATAATATTATCCCTCAGTACATAGATTCTATGGTAACGAAATTTGCACGAATTGGAGAGGGTATAAAAGTAGTAATAGACAGTGCTAACGGCACTGCAGGTGTTGTTGCACCAAAATTATACAGAGATTTAGGCTGTGAAGTGGTTGAATTATACTCTGAACCCGACGGTGATTTTCCTAATCACCACCCTAACCCGAGTGATTTAAGCACTTTGGAAGACATTAAAAATAAAGTTAAAGAAACAAATGCCGATTTAGGCATTGCATTTGACGGCGACTCTGACAGGCTTGGTGTAATAGACTCTGACGGCAATGCGCTTACCGGAGATAAATTACTTTACATTTATGCTCAAGATATAATTAAAAACCTTGTTATACGCGGAGAAAAGCCTGTTATTGTTTCGGAAGTTAAATGCTCCCAAGTTTTATTTGATGAAATAAATGCGCAAGGCGGAATAGCCGTCATGGCGAAGACAGGTCATGGGTATATTAAGTCTAAAATGAAAGAAGTTAATGCAATTTTAGCAGGTGAAATGTCGGGGCACATGTTTTTTAAAGACAGATATTACGGATTTGACGACGCAATATATGCAGGCTGCAGAATTATTGAAATCGTTGCTAAAAATAAAAAGAACAATAAAGATTTTAAATTATCTCAGCTTTTAACTCCGTTTGATAAAGTATGCACACTGGATGAAGTCAGATATTCCTGCAAAAATGAATATAAAAAAGAAGTATTAAAAAAAGTACAAGCAGAAATTAAAAAAGACCATAATATTTTTGACAGCGAAATAACTGACATTGTAACACTTGACGGGCTCAGAATAATATTCCCCGACGGGTTTGCACTCATAAGACAAAGCAATACAGAACCTGTTTTCACTCTAAGATTTGAAGCGAAAAAGAAAAAACAGGCAATTCACTATAAAAATGTAATGATAGATATACTTGATAATGCAATAAAAGAAATATCGGAGAAAAATAAATAATGAAAGCATCTTTAGTATCAAAATTGATAATTGTTATATGTATTTTATGCTTAATTGCAGGGTTTATAAAAGCAGATAAATATGAAGCATATTTTGAAAAAGATAATATACTTACAAATGCAAACAGAATAGGAGTAATTGAACTGGAAGGCGCAATTACGTCAGAATCAGAGGGAAGTTTATTTTCTAACGAAAAAAGTGCACCTAATTTATTAAAATCACTTATCAGCGCTCAAACAGATAATGAAATAAAGGGTGTAATAATAAAAATCAATTCACCCGGCGGAACTGTCGGAATGTCTCAAAATATATATAATCAAATAATGAAGCTGAGGAACACAAAACCCGTTGTTGTTACAATAGATGATGTAGCTGCAAGCGGGGGATATTATATTGCCTGCGCTGCAGACAGAATAATAGCTCAAGAGGGTTCGTTAACGGGCAGTATCGGTGTAATAATGTCCTTTATGGATTACCATAATCTACTGCAGCAAAAACTGGCAATAAACCCCGTCGTAATAAAGAGCGGCAAATTTAAAGATATAGGTTCCGGAATGCGCGAAATGACTCAAGAAGAACGAAACATGATGCAAGAAGTCATAAATGATTCGTATTACCAATTTTTAACTGCAATAAAACGCGGCAGGATTGACAGAAATGATAATTATCAAATTGAAACAAGCAAACTTACAAGTGATAATCTAAAACGTTACGCTGACGGCAGAGTTTTCACGGGTAAAAAAGCAAAAGCCCTCGGTTTTGTTGATATAATCGGTGATATGGATACCGCAAAATCAGTAATCGAAATAATGGCACAGCAAAAATTTAATAATAAATTAAAAGCAAAATTAGTTAATTACAACAGAAAAACCACTCTTGGAGATTATTTCTCGGATATAAGCGAATATGGTGCTAAGAGTAACATAAAATTGACTGATTTTATGCCATTAAGTATGATATTAAGTAAAAGGCCTCTGTATTTATGGGAATAACAATAAACGATTTTTTTGAAAACATATATAATGTAATATTTTCACCTAAAGAATTTTTTAACAGTGAAAATATAATAACATCAACGAGGTTAGCTGCGGGTACCATTATATTTCTTTCGACTTTTATGACTCTTATAACGTCGGTATTCACAGGTGAAATATCATATTCATTATTATTCACCGTACCGTTTTCAGTTTTAATAACGATTTCAATGTGGTTCTTAACCGGGTTATTTTTTGAATACACAGCAAAAATATTTGACAGGGGCGGAAAATTAAAAGAAATACTTTTCTTTACTGCATTTGCGGGAATTCCGTATATCTTTTTTGCTCCTTTAGAGCTTGTTAAAACAATAGGACAAATCGGTTATTTTTTTGGAGCCTCAATTGAGTTTTTGTTATACTTATGGATAATAATTTTATATGTCTTAGCGCTTAGAGCAGTATATAAAATAACATTAGCAAGGTCTTTTATGCTGATAATTTTACCATTCATTGCAGAAATTTTTGCAATTTATTGGATAATGTCATTTAATAATAAAGTCTGGTATATATTCTCAGTGTAGAGAAAAAATTATGAAACGAGTGATAGTAACAATACTTTTAATATTAATAATACCAACTGCAGGACTTGCTGCAGGACACAAAAATGCAAAAGCAGCTCCTAACCCGAATTTAAGCGCAATAGAAACAAGTATATTCGGTTATGACAATCCTAATGAAAATGAAACAAAAAGATTGGAAAAAATAGAAGAATACCTATACGGGGCGAAAAGAAGCGGGAATACCGCAAAGCGTCTTGAAAACATTCAGAATGATATAGGATATGTAACTGCGGAAGAAAAAGCTGTTCAACAAGTTGAGCAAGAAAAACAGCAGCAAATAAAAGCTCAAAAAGAGGAAAAGAAAGCACGTGAGCGTGAAGCAATGAGCGTAAAAGAAGATGCAACCGTTGACTATCCCATAGTTGACAAAATGGAGCAGGAACTATTTAAAACTACATATAAAAACGAAAATATATATACACGTTTAAACAGATTAGAGCAACAGGTCTTTAATAAAACAAGTGATGAAGCGTTAAATGACAGGGTAGATAAACTCTCTGCCGTAATCCGTCCTAAAAATTCATCAAAACGGCAGCCCAAAAGTGCTGATTTCACAAGCGAAGATATGGATAATTACTACAGAACCAGCGGGCTTGAACCTGTCAATGACAACTCAATTCCTTTCCAACTGGCAGTATTAGAACAGGATTTATTAAACAACGATTATTCAAATGATAATACCGCCAACAGGTTAAACAGGCTTGAACAAAAATTATTTAAGCGTTCGTTTGCGACTGATACTGATATAACAAGACTCCAAAGAATAATGGTAGCCTATGACGCAAAGAAAAACAGTTATAAATACGAAAATAACAGAAAAATGCAAAACCTTGCGGCTGCGACTCAGCTTGGCGGTATTCTTTTAATGATACTTGCGATACTACTTTAATAGTATTTCATCAAAGACCTCGGCGTTCTCAACTTTTGGCATTGATACAAATGTATCCTCATTTTTATTATCAGACTTGCCTCGAATTACATCGACAGAAGCACCTCCGATTGTTGAACCCAAAGTATAGCCGGTCATAGAAGTAGCTGCAAATATTAAACCTCTTGCTATATACCATAAAATTGCCGTTTTTTTATTTGCTTTTAATTCAGGGGCATGATTTTTCTCAAAATTTTGAATGACATGTTTATCAACTAATTTTTCAAAAGTGTACATAGTGCCGATTGCTGCCGACTGTGAAACCCCAGTTTTAACCTTATCTTTTGATCTTATTGTATTAAATAATGCAGAAACCCAAATTAGAGGGTATAAAATAGCCCTGCAAAACTTAGCGCTGCTGGAAAGAACTTTTTTTAACGATGCCGATTTTACGGCAGCAGAAGCTGCAGCGTCAGCCGTCCTTATGGTCTGAGCTACTCCGATACCTTCTTTAAATACATTTTTTTCTTTCGTACCGTTTACAATATTTCTTGCCGCAAAAAATGCACATGAAACACCGTTTGCCATAATTCGCCTTACTTATATAAT